>NZ_JTLD01000006.1 GCF_000798815.1 Alistipes sp. ZOR0009
GGGCGCTGGCGGCCAAGAGCGTGGCCGAGGCGCAAAAGGGGCTGGTATTCGCCGGCTTCCTGAAGCTGCTGCTGCCACTTATTGTGGTAATTCCGGGCATCGTTGCCTTTGCGCTGAACGCCGACATCGCCAAATCGGACGAGGCGTACCCCTGGCTGCTCTACCATATTGTTCCTACCGGGATTAAGGGCTTAGCCTTTGCGGCGCTGGTTGCCGCCATTGTGGGTGCCGTGGCCGGCATGCTCAACAGCATCTCCACCATCTTTACCATGGACATCTACCAGTCGTACGTGAATAGGCAGGCCTCGCAGGCCAAGCTGGTACGGGTGGGCCGCATCTCGGCGGCGGTAGCGCTGCTGGTGGCCTTCCCAATAGCCATCATGCTGCAAAACCTCGACCAGGCCTTCCAGTTTATCCAGGAGTTTACCGGCTTTGTAAGCCCCGGAGCGCTGGCGATCTTCCTGCTGGGCTTCTTCTGGAAGAGGGCCACGGCCAACGGAGCGCTGCTGGCGGCCATCGGAACCTTCGTCTTCTCGCTGCTGATGAAGTGGCTGCTCCCCGAGCTTCCATTTATGGATCGCATGGGGTTGGTATTCATCCTCTGCGTGCTGGTGATGGTTGCTAGCGCGATGGTGGAGCGTACCAAGGAAACCGGTAAGGCTATTGAGCTCTCGCCGGAGCTCTTTAACACCACTCGAGGCTTTAAGGTAGCCGCCGCTATCATTGTGGTTGTGCTAATTGCCATATATACCATTTGGTGGTAGCAGACCGAATAGTAAGGTAAAAGAAAAGGGCAACCCTCCATTATGGGGTTGCCCTTTTTATTCTCCCATTTCCTCGTATTTTATGTACATATAGGGCAATTCTCTTACCCAAAGGGGGTAGAGTGATTAGTAAGAAGGGCCTTTATGGATTCAGTCTTAGCTACGTTATGAAGGTGTCAGAAGGGGTGTCTTTCTCCTTGATAAACTTGATAAATTGTTCTTTTTATAAAAAAAACAAAGCCCTACAAGTTGTGAACTTGTAGGGCTTGTTAGATTTTTTTGATTGATCTCTCAAATCTTTGAGCGGAGAGGGAGGGATTCGAACCCCCGGAGGTTTGACCCTCAACGGTTTTCAAGACCGCCGCAATCGACCACTCTGCCACCTCTCCGGGCACAAAAGTACTGCCATTTTTATTTCCTGCAATATGAGTTGTCTATTGTTTTTCAAAAAAAAAGTGCTATAAGATGTGTTTTTGTATTTTGTTTTCGTATTTTAGCACTTGAAAGTGTATGTTAACACTTGTCCTGCGGGCATAATTGGCGTTCTATCGATTTTTCAGATTTGCAATTATAAGTTTTAACCAAAAAATGAGACTATGAAAAAATCAGAACTAGTGGATGCAATGGCTCAAAAGGCTAATTTATCTAAGGCCGACGTAAAGAAAGCTTTGGACGCATTTGTAAGCGTAGCTACAGGTGCACTAAAAGGGGGCGATTGTATTGGTATTGTTGGTTTTGGAACGTTTGATGTAATGGAAAGGGGAGAGCGTAACGTGCGTAACCCTCGTAGTGGTCAGGTTATGAAATGTGCTGCGAAGAAGTACGTAAAGTTTAAACCTGGTGTTGGCTTAAAGAATACGATTAATTAATTTTGAGATTAGGGTGCTTGGGCACCCTTTTTTGTTGCATCCCTTTATAGCTATCTTTGGAAGGTAAATTGATTTCTGATGGATTATAGCATTACCGTTCAAAGATATTTAGTCGACCACCTTTGCACCTTCCTTCTCGAAGAGCGATCGGAGCTCATAAAGAGGGTGCTCTCTAACCGCACAAGGCACATTACCGTTTGTTTGGAGGATATATACCAGTCGCAGAACGCCTCGGCGGTGCTTCGTAGCGCCGAAGCTTTCGGGTTGCAGGATATTCATATTGTGGAGGGGAATAACAGCTTCCTAATCAACAGGGATGTGGTTAGAGGTTCCGATAAGTGGCTAACGCTTCAGCGTTATAGCGATTCTAGCAACCCCACGCAGGATGCCATTGATAGCCTCAGGGCTCAGGGGTACCGGATTGTTGCAACCTCGCCTCATGTCAATGGGGTGGCTCTCGACGATTTCGACGTGGAGAAGGGCAAGTGCGCCATCTTTTTTGGCAACGAGCATAACGGAATATCCCAAACGTTGCTTTCGCAGGCCGACGAGTTCCTGTATATCCCCATGCTAGGTTTCACCGAAAGCTTCAACATCTCGGTGGCCGCTGCTATGACCATTCATACGCTCCGGCATAAGCTCGATGGGTCTAATGTGGCTTGGCAGCTGCCCGAAGAGGAGCATTACGATTTGCTCCTAAAATGGCTCATGAAAGCTGTAAAGCGGTCCGACCTAATAATCGAACGCTTTCTTGAAGAGAACCCGAACTTGAGTAAGTAGCACTTATAAATTGTAGTATGATCAAGAGGAAAATGCTTTTGCTAATGGCCATGCTGGTTACAGGTACGGCATTCGGTCAAGATTCGTTGCTGGTTAACCAGTTTAAGTCTTTATTTTCCGAAAAAAGTGATCGGCTAAAAGATTCCATTGCCGATGCGCTGACTCCAAAATTTGTGGAGCTGCTTAAAGCTAAGGTTCCCGCCAACTTTAATTTTAAGGATATCGCCAACCTCGGGGTGATCGAATCTCCCGATGGTGCCTTTCGAATTTACTGCTACAACATCATCTACCGCGATGGCTCGTGCAGGCACTTTGGCTACATCCAGCGCGAAAAGGATGGCAAGCTCGAGGTGACGCCATTGGCTGATAGGCGAGATGAGGTAAAGAACCCTAATTTTGATAGGCTAACACCCGATACGTGGTATGGCGCGCTTTACTATCAGATTGTACCTTTTAAAAGCGACGGAACAACCTACTACATGCTGCTTGGAAACTCCTACAACAACCTCTTTACAACCCGTAAGGTGGCCGATGTGCTCCAGTTCCGAACTAGCGGCATCCGTTTTGGCGCACCGCTCTTTTTCGACGGGCGCCGTAAGGCCTGCCGTGTAATCTTCGAATATTCGGCACGCGTAAGCATGACCTTGAAATATTTCCCCGATATTAAGTATATTGTATTCGATCACTTGGTAAACACCGAGGGCAATGGTACCGACCTGCAGTTCTTCGGCCCCGACGGTTCCCAAGATGGATTTAAGCTCGAAGACGGCGTTTGGGTGCTTAAGCAAACCATCGACTTCCGGATGCCTAAAGAGCAAAAGAAAAGGAAAGACTTTAAGGTTAGCAACTACTAAAATTTGTACAATGAAAAATTTTGAATGGAAGGTCGATCAGTTTGCCGATCTACGCGTTTTAAGATATCAGGTTCCCGGTTTCGACGAGCTCTCCCTAAAGCAAAAGAAGCTTATCTACTTCCTTTCTCAGGCTGCTGTGGCTGGGCGCGACATCTTTTTCGACCAGAACTACCGGCACAACTTGGCCATTCGCTTTGTCCTAGAGGCAATCTACGAGGAGTATGCCGGCGATCGAAGCACCAGCGACTTTGGAAAGTTTGTCAGCTACCTAAAGCGCGTGTGGTTTGCTAACGGAGTGCACCATCACTACTCCAACGAGAAGTTCGTTCCCGAATTTTCTCGCCACTACTTCACGCATCTCTTAGAGAACACCCCCATAAAAGCCTTTATGCCGCATTTTGCTGCGGTAAAAGATATTCTCGATAGGCTAGAGGAGCCCATCTTTAATCCCGACCTTAACCGATACCGGGTTTGCTCCAATCCCGAAGAGGATATGGTCCTAGGCTCCTGCACCACATTCTACGAGGGGGTTACGCAAAAGGAGGCCGAGGAGTTTTACGGAAAGATGTTCGCCGCCGACAACGAAACGCCGCTATCCTATGGGCTCAACTCCACGCTAACCAAGAAGGATGGCGTGCTGGTCGAAGAGGTATGGAAGATGGATGGAAAGTACGGCGAGGCAATTAACGAAATTGTCTACTGGCTCCGAAAGTCGCTCGATGTTGCCGAAAACGACCAGCAGCGTAGCTCCATCGAGTTCCTAATCTCCTACTATACCACCGGAAACCTTGAGTATTTCGACGAGTACAGCATCGAGTGGGTAAAGGATCTCGCTTCTAAGGTCGACTTTATAAACGGCTTTATCGAAAACTACAACGACCCGCTCGGCTATAAGGCCACCTGGGAGTCGCACGTAAACTTCCGTAACGACCAAGCTACCGAGCGCACCATCATCATAAGCAGCAACGCGCAGTGGTTCGAGGATAGCTCCCCTGTCGATGCCCAGTTTAAGAAGAAGCAGGTGAAGGGCGTTAGCGCAAAGGTAATAAACGCCGCCTTCTTGGCTGGCGACTGCTTCCCGGCCACCCCAATAGGGATAAACCTACCCAACGCCGATTGGATTCGCAAAGCTCATGGCTCAAAGTCGGTCACTATCGATAACATCGCCTACGCCTACGATCAGGCGGCTCACGGAACGGGCTTCCTCGAGGAGTTTGCCGCTTCCGATTACGAAATCGAGCTCGAACGTACGCATGGCTTCCTTGCCGATTCGCTCCACACCGATATGCACGAATGCCTTGGCCACGGCAGCGGACAGCTGGCCCCAGGGGTTAATGGCGACGAGCTTAAAAGCTACGGCTCTACTATCGAGGAGGCTCGCGCCGACCTCTACGCTCTTTACTACATGATGGACCCCAAGATGGTTCAGCTCGGCCTTATCCCTTCTCTCGATGTGGCCAAAGCTCTTTACATCGACTATATCCGTAATGGGCTGCTAACGCAGATGGTTCGCATCGAGCTGGGCAAAAATGTCGAGGAGGCCCACATGCGCAACCGCAAGCTAATTGCCTCGTGGTGCTTCGAAAAGGGTAGGGGCAACGCCGTTATCGAGTACGTTGTTCGCAACGGCAAAACCTACGTGGTGGTAAACCACTTTGACAAGCTCCGCGAGCTATTTGGCGAGCTGCTTCGCGAAATTCAGCGCGTAAAGTCAACTGGCGACTACGACGCTGCCCGTTCTTTGGTCGAAACCTACGCCGTTAAGCTCGACTTCGACCTGCATAAGGAGGTTTTGGAGCGCTACAAAAAGCTCGGATTGGCTCCTTATAGCGGTTTTATTAATCCTGTTTACATCCCTGTTTACAGCGATCAGGATATTGTCGATGTTAAGGTATCCTACTCCGAAGGCTACCTCGAGCAGATGCTTCGCTACTCCAAGGAGCATTCATTCCCATCGTTAATCTAGTCAGATTACCTTGCATAAAAACGAAACCGGATATCTCATCACGAGGAATCCGGTTTCTAGACAATGTAGTTTATGAATAAACCTTTATAATACTTTTTTTACGGTAGCTCCTATGTCTGCTGGCGATTCTACCACATGCACGCCGCATTCTCTAAGTATCTTCATTTTTGCAGCCGCTGTATCTTCAGCTCCACCAACAATGGCCCCTGCATGGCCCATCCTACGCCCTTTAGGTGCTGTTTGTCCTGCAATAAAGCCTACAACGGGTTTGGTTCCATGCTCCTTAATCCAGTAGGCGGCATCGGCCTCCATGGTTCCTCCAATTTCACCAATCATCACTATGGCGTCGGTGTCCGGATCCTCCATAAACAGCTTAACGGCATCTAGCGTCGAGGTGCCAATAATCGGATCTCCCCCAATGCCTATGCACGACGACTGCCCAAGCCCCTCGTTGGTTAGCTGGTAAACGGCCTCGTAGGTTAGCGTTCCCGACTTTGAGATGATTCCCACGCGCCCCTTCTTATGGATAAACCCCGGCATAATGCCCACCTTACACTCATCTGGGGTAATAACGCCCGGACAGTTGGGCCCTACAAGGCGGGTAGGCTTATCTTTTAGGATCGCCTTTACCGTTATCATATCTTCTACAGGGATACCTTCGGTGATGCAAACCACCAGCTTTATGCCCGCGTTGGCAGCCTCCAGTATGGCATCTGCCGCAAAGGCTGCTGGTACAAAAATTACCGATACGTCAGCTCCGGTTGCCGTTACAGCCTCCTCCATGGTATTAAATACCGGACGATCGAGGTAGGTTGTCCCTCCCTTTCCAGGGGTAACGCCGCCAACTACGTTGGTCCCGTACTCTATCATCTGTGTTGCGTGGAATGTCCCCTCACTTCCAGTTATACCTTGTACAACAACTCTCGATTGCTTATTTACTAGTACGCTCATAGGGTTTCTTTTTTCTTCTTAAACCTAAGAAACGTTAAAAGGTTGAGTCGTGTGGAACTTTTTTTAGGTAAAAGCACGAAATTTTTTTGCCAGCACCCAAAAGGGGTGGCAAAACCGAATGGTCAACGGGTAGGATGGGGGATAGGTGGCGGCCTCACCCTTCAGGATGGCCGCTCAGGTGGGCTATAGGTTCCAGTACTGGTCGTCCTGCTCCTTTTTCTCGATGCGCTCCATGTAGTACTCCACAAAGTCCAGCAGGTAGCTCTTGGCCCCAGGCGTACGCAGGGCCGATATCACGCCGTTAAGGTCGTTGTTATACTGCTTCAGGTCTTTCTTATCGCGTAGTATGCGGCTGGTGGCTATATTTTGGGGCATGTTGGCGTAGGGCGATACCTGCGCAAAGCGGGGTGCGTGCACCAGCTCCAGCTTCTGCGCCTCCAGCTCCGACACCTGCTGCCTCAGCACCGCCAGGTACACCTTCAGCTTATCGTCGGTTTGCCTATCTAGGTTTTCGGTGGTCTTATGAACCCACTCCAGCTCCAGCTTCAGCAGCGTCTGCAGGTCCTGCTCCTCGTAGGCCGCGGTAACGCGCTTCATCAGCTCCTCCTTCTCGGCCTTTAGGGTGGCGTCATTCTCGCCATCCGGATGCAGCACCTTGGCCAGCGCAATGTACACGCTGCGGATGCCCTTACGTCTAAGCTCCTCCTCGGCCTTAGCCGCCGCCTCCTTGGCCTTCTGCTTCTGGCTTTGGGCGGCGCTCTGCTTCCAGAAATCCTTCCGTTCCTGCTCCTGCTGCTGCCTGATGCGCTGCCTAAACTGCGCAAACCCTTCGGTCGAGTCCTCGATGTCCTCCACGTCAATATCCATGTCGTAGCGGTCTCGCATCATATCCGCAAACATCTCCTTGGCCCGGTACAGCTGCTCATTCTGCTCCTCGCGGTACGACTGACGCGCCCAGCGGTTATAAAAATCCTCCATCTCGCCATCGGGCTCTAGCACGGCAAACGCCTCGCTGCACAGCTCCACAATGGTGCGCGTAATATCCTCCTGCACCCTCCGCTGAAAGCCAATCCGCTCCGACGCCCTTGCCAGCGCCTTGGCCACCGCGTAGCGCGTCTCGGCAATGCGCACGTGCATCGGCGCCACCTCGCGCGCATACAGCTCGCCCAGCCGCTCCAGCTTATCCTGCTCGCTGGCCAGCTCCTCCTTCAACGACTCTATGCGGAGGGTTAGCCCGTTAAACATTTGCTGGTTGCGCGATAGCTTCTTGCCCGTTTGCGGCGTATGCTTTAGCTCCTTAGACATGGCGATTCTTATTTTGCCCGCAAAGCTACGCTTTTTGGTGGATATTGAAAGGCGCCCACCCACGCCTCCGCCGCTCCCCATTTCCCTCCTCCAGCCACCTCTAACCCCCAAATCGCCGCCCACCCCCAATTTTTATACCATCCAACGGCCCACCGCGTTAACTTTATTTTTATATTTAACCAGAGTTCGATGGAGGTGCCTCGTGGCCTACGCGCGGCCTCTCATCCTCCCGATGGTCGGAGAATCATCAGCCTTGGCGCCGCCTTTTACCCTGCGGTTTGCGGTTGCCAAACGCCGTTTCCCGCCCACGCCGGGGCCTGCGATGCCCGCTTTTCGCTCGCGCTCCTCGCCCGAACTCCCGTTACTTTGGCATCGTAACTTTTACTAACGTCAATTACAGCGTATGAATGGTAGAATTTATGGATATGGCGATGTGCTGATGCTCCTAAGCTGCATCTACATTGCCGACCGCTGCCTCGAGCACGAGCAGCAGCTCGTCGCCCACCGGCCCTCCTGGAAGGCGCCCTACTTTGCCGATCTCCGCGCCCGCATCTTCACGTCGTTCGACGAGAACATCGGCTCCGACTCCCTCGCCAAGCTCAAGGAGGCCACCTCCAAGGTCAACGCCACCCTCACCCTGGCCCGCCGCGCCCTGATGCAGCTCAAGCAGGAGATCGAGGTCGACTTCCGAAAGGACCCCACCCGCCGCGACTACCTGCTCAACCTCCTCGGATTCGACAACCTCAAGGCCAAAAACCCCACCCAGGTCGCCTACACCCAGGCGCTGCTCGCCATCCAGCGCAACCTAACCCCCGACATTCAGCTCGAGCTCATCGCCGCAGGCACCAACCCCGCCGCCATCGAGCACCTCGGCCAGTACGCCCAGCAGCTGCTCGACGCCAACGCCCTCCAGGAGTCCCTCAAGGTCGGCCGCAAAACCACCAGCCACGCCAACGTCAGCGCCCTAAACGCCATCTACGACGAGGTCATCTCCATCTGCAAGCTCGCCTCCACCTACCTGGTCGGCAACAAGGAGCTGCAGGAGAGCTTCATCTTCCTCACCGCGCTAAGGGCCAACGGCTACACCCACCGCTCCAAAAGGAAGCCCGAGTAGCTCCCCGCCCCAGCGCCCGCGCTTCCCTGCTCGCTCACCAGCCCAGCCATCGCCGCCATCTTCTTTTTTTGGTGGTGGATGCTCCCTCTTGCATCCCTCGCCACCCTTCTCAGACATATCTCCACGTTTCGCCTACCGCTCATAAGTTCACCCACCGTACTCGTCTTCTTTTTTTGGTGGTGGATGCTCCCTCTTGCAGCCCTCGCCACCCTTCTCATCCGCCTCACCACGCTCTACCTACCGCTCATAAGTTCACCCACCGCCACCGTTTTCCTTTTTTAGTGGTGGATGCTCCCTCTTGCATTCCTAACCATTCTTCTCAGCCGCCTCACCACGCTTTCCCTACCGCTCATAAGTTCACCCACCGCCACCATCTTCTTTTTTTGGTGGTGGATGCTCCTTCTTGCGTTCCTCACCACCCTTCTCATCCGCCTCACCACGCTCTACCTACCGCTCATAAGTTCACCCACCGTACTCATCTTCTTTTTTCAGTGGTGGATGCTCCCTCTTGCATCCCTCAGCGTTTTTCTCAGCCGCCTCGCTCTGTTTTGCCTACCGCTTCCCAGCCCAACCGCACCTCCCGATAGCACCGCTGTATCACCCGATGCCCCAGCCGTACCTCCCGATAGCACTGCCGTATTGCCCGATGTCCCAACCACACCTCCCGATAGCCTTTCCTTACCGCCCGATGCCCCAGCCACACCTCCCGGTAGTTTTTCCCTACCGCCCGTCACCCTCTAGCCACCAACCAAACCCTCCCTCGCACCTCTGGTTACCTTTTCAGCTCTTCCTGACAACCATTTAGCTCTTCCTGAATTACTTTCAGCAGCTACCAGCTATTTGCTAGCTATCATTGACAGCTATTCAGCACTTCCTGACCTATCTTTAGCATAGCTTGATTCTAATTCATGGCTATGGATGTTAACCCAGCAACGCTTGTTGCTTTACCAGCTATTCTTGCTAGCATTCTAGCCCTTCTTGATGCTCTTTCAGCCCTTCTTGATGCTTTCTTAGCAGCTACTGCTGCGCTCCAGCTACCATCAATGCCCCCTCAGCCTACATCGAAACCTTCACAGCAATAAAGGGAGCGCTACTTTTGCTTCCCGAAACCTTCACAGCAATGAAGGGAGTTCTACTCTGGCTTCCCGAATGCCTCTCCGCGATGAAGGGAGTTCTACTTGGGCTCCAAGAATGCTCCACCACGATGAAGGGAGTGCTACTTGGACTCCCCGAATGCTTCACCACGATGAAGGGAGCGCTACTTTTGCCGCAGGGTGCATCACTCGGGGGCAAGGGTAGCTTCTTCGCGCGCTTCGACGGCTTTGCCGGGTTGCTCGATGCGTAGCTCGGGCTGGCCGAATGCCTTTTTGGCTCTTTCGGTAGCTGCCGCTCCATCATCGCAAAATAATTGCTACTTTTCAACAGCCTTTGGCTACCCCTCGTTTGGCCGTTGCGGCCTGCCTTTGCGTTAGCTTGGGCGGTAGCGAGCCTCCGAGTGGCCGCGGCAGCTTGCCACCCACCTACGTACAGGTAGCCAGCGGCGTACATCGTCCCCATGGGGACTTAGCATCGAACGCATACAAACATTTAATAAGCAGCAGATATGAAAAATCTACTTTTAGTTCTGTCCATCCTCATCTCCGCCTCGGCCTTTGGTCAGGTTGGCGAAAAGAACTTCATCGACCAAAACTACATCGAGGTTACCGCAAAGGCCGAAATGGAGGTTGCTCCAGATCAGATCTTCCTAAAAATTCAGGTCGATGAGAAGAACTTCAAGGGCAAAAAGCTCGCCGATATCGAAGCCTCAATGCTTGCCAAGCTCAAGGATTTGGGGATTGATACCAAAAAGGATTTGTCGGTAAAGGATTTGGTGAGCAACTTCAGAAGCTACTGGATACTAAAGTCCGACATACAGCTTGCCAAGGAGTACCAGCTGCTGGTTCGCGATGCCAAGCTCGCCGGTAAGGTTTTTGCCGAGCTGCAAACCATCGGCATCTCGGGCATCTCCATCGAGCGGGTCGATAACAGCAAGCTCTTAGACTATAAGAAGGAGGTGAAGGTTAACGCCATTAAAGCGGCGCAGGATAAGGCAAAGGCGCTCACCGCGGCCATTGGCCAAACCGTTGGCAAGGCAATCTACATTCAGGAGATGGACAACGGCTACTACAACCCCATGGAGGGACGAGCTGCAGGCCTTCAGGTTCGGGGCGTCAACTCCTTAAGCTCGGCTTACGAGGCCTCTGAGCCCGATATCGAGTTCGAAAAGATTAAGCTGGAGTACTCCATTCTGGTTCGCTTCGAGCTGAAGTAGGAGAGGGCTATCATTCATAAAAAAAGAGGGATCTCAAGGTCCCTCTTTTTTTATTTCTTGCCTGCCTATTCGCCTGTTGCGCTAAGGTAGTTCTGGTAAACTTGCTTCCAGTCCACTACATTCCATAGCCTTTTCAGGTAATCGGCACGCTTGTTTTGGTACTTAAGGTAGTAGGCGTGCTCCCACACGTCGATATTGAATATCGGATGCCCTTCGGTAAACGAAACATCCATAAAAGGGGCATCCTGATTGGCGGTTGATACAACCGTCAGCTTGCCGTTGGGCTGTACCAGCAGCCAAGCCCAGCCCGACCCAAAGCGGCTGCTGGCTGCCTTTTCCATTTCCGCCTTAAATAGATCCACGCTTCCAAACTGCGCGGTTAGTATCTTTTGTAGCTCGTTGGGCATTACGCTATTCGAGGCTGGCGTTAGCACATCAAAAAAGAGGTTGTGGTTGTAAACGCCACCTCCGTTGTTGCGTACGGCCATTTGTATCGATTGGGGCAGCGAGTTGATGTTTTTAAGAAGCATGATTAGGGGCATGTTCTTTAAGTCGGCATGCCCTTCCAATGCTTTATTCAGATTTTTTACGTAGGTGGCGTGGTGCGCGGAGTAGTGAATTCGCATGGTGGTAGAGTCGACGAATGGCTCCAAATCGCCGTAGCTATACTTCAGCTTTATTTGTTCGTGCTGTGCGTTGGCAAAAAATCCGCCAAAAATAATAGGAAGTAGTAGTAGAAATTGTTTCATACTGTCAGGTTTTAAGATGTTATAGCGCAATCGGTAGTTCGACGGCATGCTGATCTATCAACCTGAAAAGAGGGTAAATGTTTAAAGGCTTCTTTACAACCTATTTCTTTAGCTTTTTATCTTTTTCGAGGGTAATCGAAGCCACAAGACGGGTGTAGGTGTCCCTGATGCTCTTGTAGTATACGCCAACTTGGTAGGTGTTTTCCGTTTCGCTAAAGTTGCCTTCGGGAGATAGCTCGCCTTGCTCTACGCCCTTTGCATCTCGTACCACATAGCGGTAGCTGTAGTAGCCTTGCTTTAGGGTAAGAGGGGTTTCGTAGCAGCCCGTTTGGCTGTTGTAAATCATTTTCCCCACGTTCGATGTTCCCCAACCTGTTAGCTCGCCTTCAAGGAATACGTCGTACTGATTGCCTAAAAAGTTCGATTTTAGGGAGAATAGAACGCTGTAGTAGTCAGATTCGGTATCCGGATTGGTGGCATTTAAGCCCGCTATTACCATCTTTCCATTATAGTCGATGGCCGAGGAGTAGGGGGTGGAGGCTCGGTCTAAGTCGGGTTGCAGTAGTATAAAATATTCGCCTTGCACCTGGCGCACCGACGACGCGTTGGTCGATAGGTAGTGCACGTCTCGAATATCAAGTGTCCTAAATTCATTTCCTGCTGGATATATATTTCGGTCGGCTCTGCTGTAGTTTATCGTACTAACACCATAGGTAGTAGGGGTTGGCTGCCGGTTGGCGGCGTACTGCTCGTAGTTTTGCGATACGCGGATCTTGAAATCGCCATTGGGGTTTGCCGAGCTGATAAGCGGATATTTTAGCAGCAGGTTTAGCTGTTGCGAGGTTTCGTAGTTCCGATCATTCGGTATGATGATGCTGCCAGCAAGGTTGGCCAAATTCTCAACAATATGAAAGCCGACTTTGAGCAACGGCTCCTGGTTGTCTGGGTTATAAACTACGATCATATAGTTTCCCGACACCTTAGGACTTACATCGTTGTTCGGAAACTGTAGCTTATAGTGTACGTATCTAATCGATGTATTGCTCGAGAAGCCCGTGTTGTATAGGTATTGCTCCTGAAAGCCGGTAAGAAAATCTGCAGCAAAAAGCCCTTCATCTGCCCAGTCTTGGTCGCAATGTATAACCTTGTACATTAGGTTACGAGGTGCTTTGCTATTCAAGTCGTCAAAAGCAATGGTTATCTGGTCGCCAGAGTTAAGGTAGATGGAAGGGTAGGTGAGTATATCGTTGTTGGTGTAGGCTTGCACCGTCTTAATTTCGGGGTCAATAACCTCCACTCTGTTTTGAGCGTGTAATGTGGTATGAAATAGGAAACAAAAAAAGAGGATCGATGTTACTATCAGAAATCTCATAATAAACGAGCTTTATTGCATTAGCGCTGAGCAATGTTATTATTTAAATGCTTTAAAAACAAAAAATAGTTGAAAAAAACTCGAATAAACCGATGGAAAAGGAGAAAAAATGGGTTAACAGGTCATAAATTTATAAACAAATTGCTTCCTTTGTGTTTGCCTTTTCACAAGGGTTGCAGCCTGTTTATGTGAAAGGGCTTACTACTAGACAATAAATTATAATCAAATACACAAGCATGTCAAAAGTTTATAAGATAACTAAAGGTCTTGATATCCGTTTGGTTGGAAAGGCTGAAACAGTTGTCACAAAGGCTCCTTTAGCAGAGGCTTATGCCCTTAAGCCTGCTGATTTTCAGGGATTGACTCCCAAGTTGCTTGTAAAGGTAGGGGATAAGGTAAAGGCGGGTACTCCGTTGTTTTTCGACAAGTACAACCCCAAGGTTGTGTTTGCATCACCTGTAAGTGGGGAGATTGCAGCAATCAACCGTGGGGAGCGTAGGCTACTGCTAGATGTAGTTGTAAAGCCGAGCGAAGAGCAGGAGTATGTTGTTGCTGATACCTCCAATATCCTAGCGCAGAACCGCGAGCAGATAGTGGAGCTACTACTAGCTGCAGGTTGCTGGCCTTTCATAAAGCAACGTCCTTATGGCATTATTGCTAACCCTAGCGTATCGCCAAAGGCTATTTTCATCTCTTGTTTCGACTCTTCGCCTCTAGCTCCCGATTTCGACACGTTGGTACGTGGCGAGGAAGAGGGCTTTTACAAGGGGATTGAGGTGCTCAAGAAGCTGACAGATGGGAAAGTTCACCTAGGGCTTAATGCAAGCTACACTTCGCCTATCTTTGAAAAGGTAGATGGCGTGGAGGTAAACCTATTTCAGGGGCCTCACCCTGCAGGAAATGTTGGTACACAAATCAACCTAGTATCGCCAATTAATAAGGGTGAGGTGGTTTGGACAGTTGATCCTCAGCATGTGGTTGCGATAGGTCGCTTTGCGTTAACCGGCAAGTACGATGTTCAAAAAACTATTGCAGCGGTTGGCTCTGAGGTAAAAAAGCCTCACTACTATAAGATTATTCAAGGTGCTTCTATAAAAAATCTTTTAGAAGGAGGCGTTTCTACCGGTAAGCATTTACGTTACGTAAGCGGAAGTGTGCTTTCTGGTACTCGCATTTCTTCGGAAGGCTTTATTGGGTACTATGACAATATGCTAGCGGTTATTCCCGAGGGCGACCATTTCGAAATGTTCGGTTGGGCTCTGCCCGGGTTGAATAAGTTTAGCTTTTCTCGTTCGTTCTTCTCTTGGTTAATGCCAAATAAGGACTTTGTGATGGACACGAACTATCATGGTGGCGAACGTGCCTTTGTGATGAGCGATGTGTATACCAAAGTTTTCCCATTCGATATCTACCCCGTACACCTATTGAAGGCAATTCTTGCCGAGGATATCGATGCAATGGAGAAGCTCGGAATCTACGAAGTTGTAGAGGAAGACTTTGCCCTTTGCGAGTTTGTTGATCCCTCGAAAATCGAAATTCAGGCAATTGTACGCAAAGGCTTGAATTTGATGATTAAGGAGATGAACTAATCCATTAACCCTTAATTCTTTTTTAAGATGTCATTAAGAAGTTTTATTGATAAAATAAAGCCCAACTTCGAAAAAGGCGGAAAGTTTGAGAAGCTGCGTTCAACGTTTGATGCATTTGAGACTTTCCTCTTTGTTCCGAATAAGGTAACCACTCATGGGAGCCAAATTAGGGATGCGGTGGATTTGAAGCGTATCATGTCTGTGGTGATTTTTGCGCTTATACCGGCTCTCCTTTTTGGAATGTGGAATGTTGGCTACCAGCATGCCCGTGCTATTGGTGAGGCTGAAACTTGGTCGTTTCTAGAGCTATTTGGCTTTGGATTTATCAAGGTAATGCCAATTGTGATTGTATCGTATGGTGTTGGTTTGGGGGTTGAGTTTATTGCCGCCCAGATACGAGGTCACGAGGTAAATGAAGGTTTCCTGGTGTCGGGTATGCTAATTCCGCTCATCATGCCAGTTGATGCTCCGCTTTGGATGGTTGGGGTATCAACCGCATTTGCTGTGATTTTTGGTAAAGAGGTCTTTGGCGGTACTGGAATGAATATTTTTAACCCAGCACTACTGGCGCGCGCTTTTATGTTCTTCGCGTACCCTTCTAAGATTTCTGGCGATTTTGTATGGATTGCAGGGCTTACAGAGGGTAAATCTGCAGGTATTATCGACGGTTTTTCTGGGGCAACTCCACTTGCTGTTGCAAAGGCAAACATGGTAGATAAGCTGCCTAGCTTCTACGATATGTTTATGGGGTACATCCCAGGCTCTATCGGAGAAACATCAACGTTGGCAATTCTCATAGGAGCTGCTATTTTAATTTTTACCGGTGTTGGTAGCTGGAAAATTATTGTTAGCGTTTTTGCTGGAGGTGCTGCCATGGGGCTTATTGCCAATGCACTTGAACTAAACGCTTACATGAGCCTTCCTTTTTACTACCATTTTGTGATGGGGGGATTTGCATTTGGTGCCGTATTTATGGCCACTGATCCTGTAACCGGAACACAAACCGAGCGAGGTAAATGGATTTACGGTTTCCTTATAGGCTTTATGGCGGTGTTAATTCGCGTATTTAACCCTGCATACCCAGAAGGAATGATGCTAGCAATCCTGCTCCTTAATACATTTGCTCCGCTTATTGACTACTTTGTCGTAGAAGGAAACATTAAGCGCAGGTTGAAACGCGCCAAGGTTAAAGCATAACAAATAAGAAAAGCCATGAACAAAGAGAAAAATACGTACATTTTTACCTACTCTGCCATAATGGTTATCCTTGTTGCCATTGCCCTAACCTTAGCAAATATTTTACTAACACCTGCGCAGCAGGCTAATGTGGCAATCGAGCAGCAGTGGCAAATACTGAAGTCGGTAGGTGTAGCACTTGATGCCGACCAGCAGAAAAATAAAAATAAGTACATCGTTGATTCCTACCATAAGTATATAGTAGACGCTTACGCTGTAAATAGTAAGGGCGAAAAACTTGATGGTGTTGATGCCTTTAAGGTTGACCTTAAGGCGGAACAAAAAAAGCCAGAGGCAGAACGAGAGCTCCCAATCTTTATCTTTAAAGGAGATAAGGGAGAAACGAAGGCGATTGTTCCTATTCGAGGTAATGGTCTTTGGGGACCTGTCTGGGGGTATGTTGCTCTCGAATCAGATTTCAACACGATAAGTGGGGCGGTATTCGATCACGAAGGTGAAACGCCAGGCCTTGGTGCTGAAATCAACACGGCTCAATTCCAAGCAATGTTTGCCGGGAAGAAAATCTTCGAAGGAGAGCAGTTTACCTCTGTACGCCTGATAAAGGGAGGTGCAGATAAGAACGATGCTCACGGAGTAGATGCTATTTCAGGGGGAACGCTTACCAGCAACGGTTTGGATGCCGCTCTAAGTAACAGCTTGAGCCCATATCAAGCATTCTTCAAATCTCAAATGAAAAAATAAGCCATGAGCCAAAAAGAATCATTGTTTTCAGCAAAAAACATGAAGCTGCTCACGGGGCCGCTTGATAGAGATAATCCGGTTACCATCCAAATTCTGGGTATTTGTTCGGCATTGGCCGTAACGGCCCAGCTTAAGCCTGCCATTGTAATGGCGCTTTCGGTAACTGTCGTAACAGCCTTCTCCAACCTAATCATATCTCTGATGCGTAACGGTATTCCTAACCGTATTCGTATCATCGTTCAGCTGGTTGTGGTTGCCGCACTAGTAATTTTGGTCGATCAGGTTCTTCGTGCCTACGTTTACGATGTAAGTAAGAAGCTTTCTGTTTTTGTCGGGCTGATCATTACCAACTGTATTATCATGGGGCGTTTGGAAGCTTTTGCCCTAGGTAACAAACCTTGGCCTTCGTTTCTCGATGGTTTAGGGAATGGCTTAGGTTACGGTTTGATACTGGTTGTAATCGCCTTCTTCCGAGAGCTATTTGGTTCGGGAACCCTCTACGGCTTTCGTATAATTCCGGAGTCGCTATATATAGCGAATGGAGGTTTCTACGCCAATAACGGTTTTATGATTCTTCCACCTGCGGCGTTGATTATTGCTGGGTGTATTATATGGTTCCAAAAGAGCCGCAATAAGGATTTACAAGAGAAATAAGATTGAGGTATGGAAAATTTACTTAGTATATTCGTCAAGTCGATCTTTATCGACAACATGATTTTCGCCTTCTTCTTGGGGATGTGCTCCTACCTTGCGGTTTCTAAGACTGTAAAGACGGCGATAGGATTAGGTGTTGCGGTGATCTTTGTAATGATGATTACTGTGCCTGTTGATTTTCTTTTAAATAAGTATGTGCTTGTACCAGGTGCTCTTTCGTGGCTTGGCGCTGATTTTAACAGCGTAGACCTGAGCTACCTGTCGTTTATAATCTTCATTGCAGTTATTGCAGCAATCGTTCAGATAGTGGAGATGGCGGTAGAAAAGTTTTCTCCTGCTCTATATGCCAACTTAGGTATATTTCTTCCGCTGATTGCTGTAAACTGCGCCATCCTTGGAGGTTCGCTATTTATGCAAAAGCGCGAATACAGCACGTTGGGTGAAGCAACCTCTTTTGCGGCTGGTTCTGGTATTGGCTGGTTTCTGGCCATTGTAGCACTTGCAGCTATTCGTGAGAAGATGAAGTACTCTAATGTTCCTGCACCGCTTAAGGGTATCGGTATAACCTTTATCGTAACCGGCTTGATGGGTATTGCATTTATGAGCTTCTTGGGTATTAAGTTATAATTTTAAAAACAGAATGATGATTTTGCTATTTAGTCAAACATCGCTTATCATAACGGCTGTCATCGTTTTCCTATCGTTGATTTTGCTTTTAGTTTGGTTAATACTTTTCTTAAAGCAAAAGCTTACCCCTGGAGGTGCGGTGAAAATTGACATCAACGGTGAAAAGGAGCTAGACGTGGAGTCTGGTTCAACCCTACTTTCTACACTTGGAAGTAACGGCATTTTTCTTCCATCAGCCTGTGGTGGTGGTGGATCCTGCGGTATGTGTAAGTGCCAGATTCTAGAGGGAGGGGGCGAAATATTGCCTACCGAAACCGGTTTCTTTTCTCGTAAGCAGCAGCAGGAAAAGTGGCGTCTAGCCTGCCAGGTGAAGGTGAAGGAGGACATGAAGGTTGAAGTTCCGGAAGAAGTTCTTGGTATTAAAAAGTGGGAGTGCGAGGTGGTGTCTAACCATAACGTAGCCACCTTTATCAAGGAGTTTGTGGTGAAATTGCCAGAAGGAGAAAATCTTAAATTTAAATCTGGAGGATATATTCAGATTGATGTTCCCAAGTTTGATGTAGACTTTTCTGATTTCAACATCGAGAAGGAGTATCACGAAGATTGGGACAACCTTAAGATGTGGGATTTGAAGACAAAGAACACGGAGGAAACCTATCGTGCCTACTCAATGGCTAACCATCCTGCCGAAGGTAATATCGTGATGCTTAACATCCGTATTGCAACTCCGCCATGGGATCGTGCCAAAGGGACATTTATGAACGTCAATCCCGGTATTTGCTCTTCGTATATTTTTTCGCGTAAACCTGGCGATAAGGTTACCGTTTCTGGACCTTACGGAGAGTTTTTCTTGAAGCAAACCAAGAACGAAAAGATGTTTATTGGAGGTGGTGCCGGTATGGCTCCTATGCGATCGCACATTTTCCACCTATTCCATACTGAAAAGCATCAGGAGAAGGCTACCTTCTGGTACGGAGCTCGCTCGCTTCGTGAAGTCTTTTACGAAGATGAGTTTCATGCAATTGAGAAGGAGTTCCCTAACTTCAAGTTCAACCTTGCGTTGTCGGAACCTAAACCAGAAGATAACTGGACGGGTTACACAGGGTTTATCCATCAGGTGATTTTTGAAAATTACTTGAAAACCCACGATGCGCCAGAGGATATCGAATACTACCTATGCGGTCCACCTATGATGAATGCCGCTGTAGAAAAGATGCTATTTGATCTTGGGGTGCCAAAAGAAAATATCATGTTTGATGACTTTGGAGGTTAATTCTTTATATTTAAGGCTCTCAAAAATGGGAGCCTTACTTTTTTGATATCCATTTATGATGAAAAAATTATTAGTTGTTTTAGCGGCTTGTGCTGTTCTATTTTCCTCGTGTAATAGCCGCGAAAAAGAGTATGTTAAGATAAGCGGATTTGCACAGGGGACAACCTATTCAATGTCTTATCGTGATGCGCAGAAGCGCAATCTGCAGCCTCAGGTAGATTCTATCCTTAAAAATTTTGATCAGTCGCTTTCAATATATTGCAAGACGAGTATCATTACACGTATAAATAATAATGATACAACGGTACGTACTGATGCCTACTTTGATGAGTGTTACAAACTCTCGGAGGAGGTGTATCAGGCTACCAATGGAGCTTTTGATATCACTGTTGGTCCGCTTGTGCAGGCATGGGGGTTTGGGCTTAAAAAGCGTGATAAAATAACCAAAGAACGCATTGATAGCATCCTTCCTTTAGTAGGTATGGGTAAGGTTAAACTAGTGGACGGAAAGCTTATTAAAAGTAATCCCAGCATGTTTGTTGATGTCAATGCCATTGCTCAGGGCTATTCTGTTGATGTAATTGCTCGCTATTTCGAAAGTAAAGGAATAAATGAGTACTTGGTTGAAATAGGCGGAGAAACTCTATGTAAAGGACTAAACTCTAAAGGTAAGGCTTGGGTAATAGGCATTGATAAACCCTTCGATAACAACGTAACTCCTGGTCAAGACCTGCAGGCAAAGGTGGCTTTGCCTAGTGGTAAAGCATTGGCCACATCTGGTAGCTACCGCAAGTTTTTTGAAGAGAATGGAGTAAAGTATTCGCATGAATTGGATCCTAAAACGGGCTACCCTGCACATAACACGCTATTAAGTATTTCGGTTGTTGCAAACAACTGTGCGTTGGCTGATGGATATGCAACCGCTTTTATGGTTATGGGGGTAGATAAGGCTAAAGAGTTTCTTGCTAAACGTTCGGATATGGATGCGTTTATGGTGTACTCCGGTCCAAAAGGTGAATTTTTGACCTATGCCACTTCTGGTTTTGATAAAATGCTTATAAAGTAGATTTTATTAACGATAGTAACGAATAAAAGCCAGGTTGAAGCCTGGCTTTTATTGTATAGGTTGTATTTTGGCGTTGCTCAAATAGTGTTGATTAATGGGTGCCGCATGAGGAGCAGCAGCTCGAGCAGTTCCCAAAATCGGTTCCAGTATGCTCGCAATGTGCCTCCCATTCCTCTTGCTTGGCGCACTTTATACCCATTTTTTTCATGTGAGGGTTGGTTTCAACTTCTGTATCAGGGAATCGTCCCTTTATCCAGATTCGGATACCCAGCCCGATGAAGGCAATGGCAATAATTGCTATGACAACAAGTAATGTTTTAAGAAGTATCATCTCTCTTTTTTTTACAAAGTTAGGGTTCTAATTCAATTTATCTTTCAAAATCCACTAAACATCCTTAAACGTTTTTGGTTTATAGAATGCAGCATTTTTATGGAGATTGGTGACAAATTGAAATCTAATGCTGAATAATCTTAATAATTTTAAATACTTGGCGCTCTTTTTTGTGCCAGTTATTACCAACCAGTAAATATTAATTCAGAGATGAGTACTGTTGGAGACATTAAAAGTATAAACGGTAAAGCAGATAACTTTGATCCTAGCGAGGTGCTTAAGGACTACTATATTGGGTGGTTGAGCCGTAATATGTCGCTTATTGGACGTAAGGAGGTGCTTACTGGAAAAGCTAAGTTTGGCATTTTTGGAGATGGAAAGGAACTTCCGCAAATTGCTATGGCGAAGTATTTTCAGCCAGGCGATTGGCGCTCGGGCTACTATCGTGATCAGACATTTATGTTGGCTACGGAGATGAGCCCAGCCGAAGAGTTTTTTCACCAGCTGTATGGGAATACCGATTTGGCCGATAACCCTAGCAACGGAGGTCGATCTTTCAACAATCACTTTGCTACACGTAGCCACAATGAAGATGGCTCTTGGAAAAATTTAGCCAATCAAAAGAATACAGCATCTGACTTATCTCCAACGGCAGGGCAGATGCCTCGTTTGATTGGGTTAGCGTATGCCTCTAAGCTCTACCGTCATCTTCCACACGATAAATCGTTCGAAAATTTTAGCAATGGGGGTAATGAGGTAGCCTTTGGGACTATTGGGGATGCCAGCACATCCGAAGGCCATTTCTTTGAAATAATGAATGCGGTTGCTGTAATGCAGGTTCCGCTGGCAATGGCTGTATGGGACGATGGCTATGGCATTAGCGTAAGCCGAGATTTACAAACCGTAAAATCTAGCATCTCGGAGGCTCTGAAAGGTTTTGAGAAAAAGGAGGGTGACACCACTGGTATTCTTATCTATAAAGCTAGAGGTTGGAACTATCCAGAGTTGCTAGCCACCTTTAAAGAGGGGATTGCTAAGTGCAGAGCCGAGCAGGTTCCTGTCCTTTTTCACATTGTCGAGCTAACGCAACCTCAGGGTCACTCCACCTCTGGATCGCATGAGCGCTACAAATCGAAGGAGCGCTTGGAATGGGAGCTACAGTACGATTGTTTGTCTCAGTTTAAAATGTGGATTCTGGAAAGCGGGTTGGCTACAGCCTCAGAGCTTGAATCGTTGGAAAACAAGGCTGCTGAAGATGCCAAAAAAGCAAAAAATGTAGCGTGGACAAAGTTTTTGGCCCCGATAAGAAAAGATAGGGACGCACTTCTTGCTATCGTAGAGTCGAGAAATTGTGTTTGCAAGCGTAATAAGTTCGATAAGGTTAAGACTATAGCGGAAGATTTAAGGCGTATTGATGCGCCTATTCGTAAGGATGTGCTTAGCGCTGCCAAGCGTCTTGTTCGTCACGTTTGCGACGATTGCGAAAATTTGGTGGGTTTAAAGGATGATGTCCGTAGTTGGATTGAGAGGGCTAAAGCCGATGCTTTTGATAGGTATAGCACCCATCTTTATAGCGAGTCGGATAGGGCTGCCATTAAGGTGGAGGAGGTGAAACCTCTATTTTCCGAAAGTTCGAAAATGGTTAATGGTAGGGAGATCATTAGAGATAACTACGAGCATATTTTCGACAAGTACCCTAATGTGGTGGTTTTTGGAGAGGATGTGGGTAAAATTGGCGGCGTAAACCAAACCTACGAAGGGTTACAGGAGAAGTTTGGAGAGCTGCGCGTGTCGGATACCGGAATTCGCGAAACATCTATTATAGGGCAAGGCCTTGGCCTGGCGCTTCGTGGTTTTAGGCCAATTGCCGAGATACAGTACTTCGATTACATCCTTTATGGTCTTCAAACGCTTTCTGATGACGTGGCAACGCTGCACTGGCGCACACGAGGCGGACAGAAGGCACCAATGATTATTACCACCCGAGGACACCGATTGGAAGGCATATGGCATTCTGGCTCGCCATTGAGTATGGTCATAAACTCAATTAGGGGGATATACGTATGCGTTCCTCGTAATATGACGCAGGCGGCTGGTATGTACAATACGCTGCTTAAAGGAGATGATCCTGCGTTGGTGGTTGAGCCTCTTAATGGCTACCGCTTAAAGGAGCTTCGTCCGGATAATATTGGAGAGTACACGGTACCGTTGGGGATTCCCGAAATTTTAAATGAAGGTACCGATATTACCTTAGTTACCTATGGTTCGTGCGTTCGTATTGCTCAGGATGCAGTTAAGCAGCTTGCCGAGTTCGGAATCTCCGTTGAGCTAATAGATGTTCAAACGCTTCTTCCGTTCGATAGAACGAACACAATTCTTGAGTCGGTAAAGAAAACGAACCGAGTGGTATTCTTCGACGAAGATGTACCCGGCGGTGCGACAGCCTTTATGATGCAGCGAGTAATTGAGGAACGTGGCGGATTTTACCATTTGGAGGATGAGCCAAAGACGATTACCGCTCGCGAGCATCGACCTGCATTTGCTTCGGATGGCGACTACTTTTCGAACCCAAATGCCGAAGATGTTTTCGATACGCTTTACGAAATGATGCATAGGAGCAATCCTACAAAATATCCACGTTTGTTCTAGTTGTATACCATAGTATTTAGTATTTTGTGTGGCAGGAATTTCGTCGTTCCTGCCACTTTTTTTGTGCTTACGCAATCTTTATACTTAAAAAATTGGGATCAGGAATCGGATGGTTGCATAAATACAATAAGTTTGAAGCCTGCTAGCATTATGCTTTTGAATTCTTTTTTGATGAAAAGGAGAGCTGATAGTGGCTTGCAGCATCTGTTGGCGGAACAACGTAGTATATCATAGTTTAAAGATGTAGCAATGAATAGGGAAGAGGCTTGGCTATTGCTGAATAGCCGAATAAAGAATCCACGAATGGTGGCGCATAGCCTATCGTCGGAGGCGGTAATGCGTAAGCTGGCGGTGCATTTTGGCGAAGATGAGGAGCTGTGGGGCTTGGCTGGTTTGTTGCACGACCTCGATGTGGAGGAGACGGAAGGGAATCATGAGCTGCATGGCAACATTGCTGCTGACTACCTGAGGGAGCAGGGATTACCTCAAGCTGCCGTTGATGCTATTCGCAGGCACAACGAGCTGGCAACTTCAGAGCCGCGTACAACGCTTCTCGATCATGCGCTGGCGGCTGGCGAAACGATAACTGGAATGATTACGGCTACGGCAATGGTTTATCCTGATAAACGGGTAGCATCTGTTCAGCCCAAGTCGGTGGTTAAACGGATGAAGGAGGTTAAGTTTGCCGCGTCGGTAAAGCGCGAAAATATAATGGAGTGCGAAATGGTTGGCATTCCGCTACCGCAGTTTGCCGAGATGGCCATTGCAGCCATGAGCGAAATTGCTGAAGAAATAGGGCTGTAGTACGACAAAAAAAAGAGGGTCGCGTGCATGATGCTAGCGACCCTCTCTTATTATGACAGTAGTTTTTATAGTGGTCTAAATCCGTTTCCAAGAATTTCGCCAGCCCCCGTTACGTTTACAAACGCTTTAGGATCTATCTTGCGAATTTCCTGCTTTAAAATCTCCACCTCGCGGCGGTTAAGCACCACGTAAATCATTTTACGCTCCTGCTCTTGGTAAAGTCCCTTCACATCAATAAGGGTACCCCCTCTGTCTAGATCTTTCAGGATAAAGGCTCTAATTTCCTCGTACTTATCCGAGATAATCATAACCGTTTTGTTGTATCCCTCCTCGTTAAGAATGGTGTCGATAATCTTACTTTGAATAAAGATTAGAATCCAAGCGTAGCAAGGCAGCTTCCAGTCGCCAAATGCGGGGATGGTGATAAGGGTAATGATGGAGTCGACAATAAGTACCAGCTTACCTAGCGAGAGGTGGGTGTACTTGTGTAGAATCATTGAGATGATGTCGCTACCGCCCGATGTGGCCTTAGACTTAAAGATGATGCCCATGGCAACACCGTAAAGAACCCCGGCAAAGATAGAAGATAGCAGGGCGTCGTCAATTAGCGGCTGTCCGCTGGTCCATAGGATGGTTTCGAAGAGCCATGTAAAGCCAATACCTGCCGCCGTAGCGTAGGCTGTCTTAAATCCGAAGATTGGGCCAAGTATTAGCGTTCCAATTAGGAGTAGCGGCCAGTCGAGAAAGGCTACCACGGTGCTAATTTTCCAGCCAAAAAGGTGAGAGATAACGATCCCAATACCGTAGGTTCCTCCAGGAGCAATCTTAAACGGAGAAACAAACATCACAATAGTCATGGAGAAGATAAAGCTCCCTAGCGTAATGTAGCCAATTGCCTTCCACCATTCGGCGGAAAACATCTTATCTTGCTGAATGTGCGACATGCGTTTTAATTAAAAATGGTTTCGGGTACAAATCTAGCTAGGCCGTTTCTTAGCTACAAGTGGTTTTAATATGGCTTAATATGTTTAATGACATTAATTATTTGCTTGGAAATGCTAATTATTGATAAGTTGAAGGGGCTAAAATTTAGGTTTGCAGCATCTTTTTGTTAAAGATCAGCGGAGAAGCCACCGCATTTAGCGCGCTATACGCTTTAGAGGGCATTGTGGGGCCGCTGCGCTCTAGGCCGATCTGCTGAGTTCATCCCATTTTTTAAACGTAAACCGAGGGGACGGGGCTTCTTTTGCGTGGGTGTCGGATCGTTATGCTATCTTTGTACCTCAATTTTTGCCCAATGATAGAGAATCCAACTATAGCAGCAATTGCAACACCTGCAGGGTTAGGTGCCATTGCCGTACTTCGCCTAAGCGGTCCAGAGGCAATAAGCCTTGCCGATAAGGTTTTTCGTTCGCCATCGTCTAAGAAGCTGGTGGCTCAGAAGCCCAATACCATTCATTTTGGGAAGCTGGTAAATGGCGACGAGGTGATCGACGAGGTGCTGGTTTCCATCTTTAAGGCGCCACACTCGTTTACTGGCGAGGATACGGTGGAAATTTCGTGCCACGGATCTATCTACATACAGCAGCGAATTCTCGAAACCCTGATTAGGGCTGGTGCTACGCTGGCGCAGCCTGGCGAGTTTACCCAGCGCGCGTTCCTAAACGGCAAGTTCGACCTCTCGCAGGCCGAAGCTGTAGCCGATCTTATCGCATCAACCAGCAAGGCAAGCCACCGCTTGGCCATGAACCAGATGCGTGGCGGCTTCTCGAAGGAGATTGAACAGCTGCGCGAACAGCTGCTCAACTTTACCAGCCTCATTGAGCTGGAGCTCGACTTTAGCGAGGAGGACGTGGAGTTTGCCGATCGTACCAGCTTGCGGAAGCTTATTGTTACCATCATCAACCATGTGGGGGGCTTGGCTAAGACTTTTAGCCTGGGCAATGCCGTTAAATCGGGCATTCCGGTAGCCATTGTTGGTAATCCCAACGTGGGGAAATCGACGTTGCTAAATGCCATGCTAAACGAGGATAAGGCCATTGTGTCGGATATTGCTGGTACCACCCGCGATGTGATAGAGGATACCTTTACCATTGGCGGTATCGACTTCCGGTTTATTGATACGGCAGGAATACGCCACACGCACGATACCATAGAGAGCTTAGGTATTGAGCGCACCTACCAGAAGATTACCCAGGCAACTATTGTGCTGCTGCTAATCGACCCCAAGGAGGATATAGAACGGATAGACCACTCGGTGGCCGACGTACACCAGCGCGTAACCGACGAGCAGCACCTTTTGGTGGTGTTCAACAAGATTGATGGGATGGAGCCCCACGCCCTCTCGGCGCTACAGGCTCGGCTAAAGGAGCTGTATGCCGATGGCGTAGATATCGTTTCCATCTCGGCAAAGCACCATCAGAACCTCGACGAGCTAAACCGCCTGCTGGTGGACAAGGCTGGGTTGGAGCAGATGTCGGAGTCGAGCGTGATTGTTACCAACATGCGCCACTACGAGGCACTTGTAATGACCAACGAGGCTCTGCAGCGCGCCCTCGAAGGCGTTGATACGGGTATCTCTGGCGATTTCCTTTCGCAGGATATCCGCGAGGCGATATTCTACCTCGGCCAGATTACGGGTACCATCTCCACCGACGATATTCTAGGAAATATCTTCTCGAAGTTCTGCATCGGGAAGTAGCTAATTTCCACCCCGCCCTGCGGGCACCCCTCCCATGGAGGGGAACTTGCCGTAGCGCTCTTTTTCTGCCTATTGCTGAGATAGAATATTGTCTTTTGCCTGTTGCTTGCTAACATAGAGATCATACATTGCGTGGAAGCATCAGCTGCAGCGAAATTATTTGAGCATAGCCTAAATGCCGCCCCGAACCCGTAATAATCCGCACGCCCAAATTCCCCTCCTATGGAGGGGTGGCCGTAGGCTGGGAGAAAGGCCTAAATAGACACTCCTAACGCTTGGCTTTCATAAGATTTTATACTTTATTTGTTAATCTAAACGAATTATAGAAAATATGACCGTTGAACAATATATTGATAGCATAAACAAACGCTACTTACTTGGCAATGCAACCGAACACACGTTTAGAGGCGATCTTCAGCAGCTCATCGAAAGCTTAGCCCCCGCCATTCGGGCAACCAACGAGCCCAAAAGGCAAAGCTGTGGTGCGCCCGACTACATCATAACCAAAAAAGATATCCCTGTTGGCTTTATAGAGGCGAAAGACATTGGCGATAAAGACCTCGATGGGGCAAAGAAAACCGGAAATAAGGAGCAGTTCGACCGCTACAAGGCCTCGCTGAACAACCTTATCTTTACCGACTATCTCAACTTCCACCTTTACCGCGAAGGCCAATTCGTAACCAAAATTACCATTGGCGAGGTAACCGCTAAGGGCATAAAACCCCTAACCGAGAACTTTGCCCAGTTCGAGCATTTTATTCAGGATTTTTGCATCCACATTGGGCAAACCATAAAGAGCAGCCGTAAGCTGGCCGAAATGATGGCTGCTAAGGCTCGCCTGCTCTCCGATGTTATCGAAAAGGCGCTTTGCAGCGACGACGATACCAGCGAGAATAGCACGCTTAAAGACCAAATGAACGCCTTTAAGCAAATTCTTATACACGATATTACCCCAAAGGGCTTTGCCGATGTGTACGCGCAAACCATTGCCTACGGCATGTTTGCCGCCCGCTACCACGACCCGACCCTGCCCACCTTTAGCCGACAGGAGGCCTACGAGCTCATCCCCAAGTCGAACCCATTCCTTAAAAAGCTATTCGGATATATTGCCGGACTGGATGTGGACGACCGCATAAAATGGATTGTAGACGACCTGGTGAACATCTTTCTGGCGTGCAACGTGGAGGAGATGCTTAAAAGTTACGGTAAGTCTACCAAAATGGAAGACCCCATTATCCACTTCTACGAAGACTTTCTGAGCCAGTACGACCCCAAGCTGCGTAAGGCGCGCGGCGTGTGGTACACCCCGCAGCCCGTGGTGAACTTTATAGTACGTGCCGTAGATGAGATACTAAAAACCGAGTTCGACCTGCCCCAAGGCCTTGCCGACACCAGCAAAACCCGAATAAAGGTGGATATGCAGGGCAAGAAGGTGGAGCAGGAGGTACATAGGGTACAAATTCTAGACCCCGCAACGGGGACTGGCACCTTTTTGGCCGAGGTGGTAAAGCATATTCATAAGAAGTTCCAAGGCCAGCAGGGCATTTGGAGCAGCTACGTAGAGAACCACCTGCTGCCCCGCCTAAACGGCTTTGAGCTGCTGATGGCCAGCTACGCCATGGCCCACCTGAAGCTCGACCTGCTGCTCTCCGAAACCGGGTTTACCCCCACCAAAGACCAGCGCTTTAGGGTGTACCTAACCAACAGCTTGGAGGAGTACCACCCCGACACCGGCACCCTATTTGCCAGCTGGCTAAGCTCCGAGGCCAACGAGGCCAACCACATTAAGCGCGACACCCCCGTAATGTGCATTATCGGAAACCCGCCCTACAGCGTTAGCAGCACCAATAAGGGGGAGTGGATACAAAACCTAATTGCAGACTACAAGCGAAACCTAAACGAGCGGAAAATAAACCTCGACGACGACTATATTAAGTTTATCCGCTACGGACAGCACTTTATTGATAAGAACGGTAGCGGTGTTTTGGCGTACATCTCCAACAACAGCTTTATAGATGGCATAACCCACCGCCAAATGCGGAAAAGCCTACTGGAAAGCTTTGATAAGATTTACATTCTCGATTTGCATGGCAACGCCAAGAAAAAGGAGGTTTGCCCCGATGGTACGCCAGACCAAAACGTGTTCGATATAATGCAAGGAGTATCGATTAATATTTTTGTGAAAACTGGGCTTAAAAAAAAGATCGAATTAGGTCAATTGTTTCATTATGATTTACAAGGAAAAAGGGATATCAAATACGAGGATTTACTAAAAATGAATATTGATACAATTGCATGGAATAGATTATTGTATAAAGAACCTTACTGTTTTTTTGTACCCAAAAATTTTAATGAGGAAAAAAGATATAGTAAAGGTTTTAAAATAAATGAGCTTTTGATAAATAATAATACAGGTATTCAAACGAAGTGTGATGAACTTTCAATACATTTTGATAGATCAGACCTGCTTAAAGTTGTAGATGATTTTAAAAATAATGATATAGTAACATTAAAGAAAATGTATCCAAACAAATCGGATTCAAGTGGATGGAATTTCAAGGATGCTAGTAACGATTTGAAAGAGAATAAAATTTTTTACACTAAAATACTATATAGACCCTTTGATATAAGACATACGTTATATACAGGAAAAACGAGTGGTTTTATTGGAAGACCAAGAACTTCAACAATGTCACACATGATTAAAGGGGATAATCTTGGTTTGATAACACTTCGTATTAATGGTGAGTTAATGGAATTTGTTTGCTTACTAACCAATAATATAATTGAAAAAGGGAGTTTGCCCAAAGGGAATTACTCATTATTTCCCCTCTACCTCTATCCCGAAACCAACGCCCAGCAAACCCTTGGGCATGCAGCCGAGCGCACGCCCAACCTCAACCCCGAAATAGTAGGTCAAATAGCCGAGGGCTTGGGGCTAACCTTTACCGCCGAGAAGGAGGCTACCGAGGGCACCTTTGCCCCCATCGATTTGCTAGACTACATCTACGCGGTGCTGCACAGCCCGCGCTATAGGGAAACGTACAAGGAGTTCCTAAAGATAGACTTCCCCCGCGTGCCCTACCCCAAAGATGCCGCTACCTTTTGGCAGCTGGTGGCGCTGGGCGGCGATCTGCGCCAAATACACCTGCTCGAAAGTCCTAAGGTGGAGCAGTACATTACCCAGTATCCCGTTGGGGGTAGCAACGAGGTCGAGAAAATTCGCTTTGAAATGTACTACTATAGCAACTCGATCCCCAACGAAAACGGCGAAATAGAATATCCCGACTATTTAGGGGCAGTATACATAAACGAAACCCAGCACTTTAAAGATGTGCCTTCTTCTGCCTGGAATTTCTACATAGGCGGCTACCAGCCCGCCCAAAAGTGGCTAAAGGATCGTAGGGGTAGGCAGCTCGAGTTCGAGGATATCCTCCACTACCAAAAGATTATTGTGGCCCTAACGGAAACGGATAGGATTATGAAGCTGATAGACGGTATCGATTTTTAGCGTAGGCCCCTCCAACGGAGGGGCTTTCTTTTTGGGAAGGCTGGTGACGCGGCCTATTCGCAACGCGCTGTATACTTGTATGGGTATACAGAAAGTCATATTTGAAAATATATTCACGTACATTTTGTTAATTAAAATAAATATTTTTATTTTAGCCTTTGGTAAAGATTGTCTTTAGTGGCATTCTGACGCTAGTAAATGTACTTAACCAACGTACTATCAGGGCTACAGCGCTTCGCTGGCATGGAGGCCCCCAGTAAATCACCACAAATTTTTAATTGTAGCCGTAGCATATGCTAGTGCGGTAAACTTTGGTAGCAAGCTTGTAACTAGGGAGCTACCGGAGGGCGGCAGCAGAGCATTTACCAAGGGAAATGATCCGTCGCCGCACGGCAGCAGAGCATTTGGCAAGGGAAAAGCTTCGTCGCCGCGCGGCAGTAGAGCATTTACCAAGGGAAAAGCTTCGTTGCCGCATGGCAGTAGAGCATTTACCAAGGGAAATGGATCGTCGCCGTACGGCAGCAGAGCATTTGGCAAGGCAAAAGAAGCGCATCTGGCGTATTGGCGTTCTTGTTTGGTGTACAGGGGCTAGCGTTTAGGCTTATGCGGCAAAGACCATCAGCCGATAACTTAACAGTAATACAATGGAAGAATTGGCTATGACCAAGCTCGGCGTTGCAGATGTTAGCGCAATTGCAACGGGCGTTATCGAGGTGGTTGATGACTCCGATGTGCAGGAGGTAAAGGAAACCCCTCTTTATTCTAATATTGTTAGCGAACAGGTAGTCTTTAAGGAAAGTCTGGCTCGCCTTCGTAAGAGCGATAGCACGGAGGCAAAGGTGGTGGCCGACAAGAAAAGAGATGGATCGTTTATTGGTGTTCGTAAGTATTTCGATTCGCTTACCTACTCGCCTGTCGAGGCGGTGTGCGAGAAGGCCACCAAGCTTTATGGTATTGTAAATATGTATGGAAGTGGGGTAGAGTCTTTCCCAGATTCGAAGGAGAGCGAGTACCTGTCTATTATTATTGCAAAGCTTATGGAGCCAGCTAACTTACAAATGGTTACCGAAGTAGGTGGTAAGGAGTACTTGGAGAAGCTGGTTAAGGACGAGAAGGAGTTTATGGCTAACTGGGGCGACCAGGAGGCTGACAAGCATGCTTTTAGAAACTCTAAATCGGCCACCCAAAGCCGTAGGAAGTTGGAGTCGGCGATCAACGTATTTTACGGTTATCTGGTGTATAGCGCAAGCTACGCCCCAGCCAATCGCGATAAGTTTGCCAAGCTGCAGAGCGCCATCTACAGCCGTTACCTGAGCATTAAGCAGAAGTATAACGAAACGAAGACCGACGAGGAGTCGTAGAGAAGCATCAAACCAGGAAAGGGGCCTAGCGGCAGCTTTCTGATACGTATAGGGTCTACCGCGTAAGGGGTAGGCCTTTTTTGTTGGCAGCGGGTGTGGGGAGATGGCCTTGCTTCCAGCCGCTGTCTTGATGCCTTTATAGGGGATGACCGCTCGCTCTTTATAAAATCATTATACCTACGATGGCTACCTTGATAAATTCCTTACGGATTGGGCCGCAACTTTGCGCTAGCAAATGGGAAAATTATGGATGAGCTTATTGTAGTACTCGAATTTGTGGGGGGCTTAATTGCGATTTTTATCATGGGAAATGCTCTGGCATCCCTCTTTAGGCTCGATAACGAGCAGGATGGGCATCGGAAGGAGGGGTGATGGCGGTGGGCTGCCTACAGTAGATGTTGGTAGGGGCGTTTCATCTTAAAAATACCTAGATGTAGGTATGGTACCTGAATTTTGGATGCGCTTATTTTGCAGCGGTTAATCAAAATTTTGAATCATGAGAAAGATGTTATTTGCTGCGCTTCTAGCAGCGTTAGGTTGTGGAACAGGTTATGCACAATCACCTTCTAATAGCGGAATCTTAGGAAACTCCAACCTTTCGGTAGGAGGGTACGGAACCATCGACTTTAAGCAGCCAATTAAATCGGGATATAAGCAAAATGGGACGGTAGACTTGAGCCGCGTGGTTTTTTTGGTGGGCTACCAATTCTCCTCGAAGACCTCATTCTTTACCGAGATCGAATTTGAGCATGCCAACGAAGCTTGGATAGAGCAGGCCTACCTAAACCATCGCTTCGACGAGCGGCTACAAATGAAGGCTGGCTTGCTGCTGATTCCTTTTGGTTTGGTGAATGAGTTTCACGAGCCAACGTCGTTTAACGGGGTGCTTCGTCCATCGGTTGACAACGTGCTTATTCCAACCACCTGGCGCGAGATGGGGGCTGGTGTTCATGGCCGCTTTAGCGACCTAGGGCTAGCATACCAGCTGTATGTGGTTAATGGCTTTAAGAGCTACGATGGTGCAGGGGTGCTAGGTGGTGCATCAGGCATCCGAAACGGCCGTCAGAAGGGGGTAAAGGCTATTTGGGGAAGCCCCAATGTGGCTGCGCGCGTTACCTACGATCGCATTCAGAATCTAACGCTTGGCGTTTCGGGCTATTTTGGAAAGACCAGCTCGACGCTCTTTAGCAAGCTCGATAAGGGCAACGACTTGGCAATGGCCAAGGCCGACTCGTCGGTGGTTAACGTGGCTATGGTTGGTGCCGACTACCGCTACACGCTGGGACGTTTTAGCAGTAGAGGAACTATTGCCTATACCTCGTTGGGCAACGTTGCCGAGTATAACAAGCTAACCAAAAAAGACCTAGGCTCGGCCATGCTGGGATACTACTTGGAGGTAGCCTACGATGCCATTGCCAGCAACGCCAATGGTGCTGGTGCGCTAACGCCCTTTGTTCGCTACGAGAACTATGACACCAACTACAAGATGCCTGCTGGCTACGCAGCAAAGGATGCCTACAGCCGTCAGGAGTGGTTCTTTGGGCTAGGATATAGAATTGCTAAGGGGGCAGTTTTAAAGGCCGATTACCAGTTAACCAAATCGAAAGCAGACGATTCGTTTGCTGGGACGCTAAATTTAGGTGTTGGGGTAACATTTTAGTATCTGTAGATGAAAAAAACGCTAACATTCATGCTGCTGCTTTGCGTGGTAACCCTTTTTGCCAAGGAGCTGCCGCTATCGAAGTTTGGGCATAAAAAGCTGATGGAGCTCATAAAGGATACCTATGAGGAGGACTACTCCATCACCAGCTTGGTGGTAAACGATGAGCTACAAAGGCAGCTGGCAAAGGGGATGCCCAACGGCTCGCTGTATATCATCAAAAAAGGGGGTAGTAAGGTCGGCTACGTTTATATTTCGCAGGCCGAAGGACGTACGGAGACTTTTGACTATGCCGTAGTTTTTGATAGAAATCTCACTACCGAGCAGGTGAAGATGTTGGACTACCGTCCGCCCTATGGAGGTGCCGTTGCCAGCCGATTTTGGCTAAAGCAGTTTGCCAATAAGGGCATAGGGGAGCGGTTTGAGTTTCGTAAAAACGTAGATGCCCTTAGTGGTGCCACCATATCGGCTACATCTATTGTTGACGATATGAATCTCATCAAAAAAAATATGGCCATTCTGCATCAGCAGGGAGTAATTTAGCGGCTAGACAATAAAGTGTAAAGCCCATCTCGTTTAGAGGTGGGCTTTCGTTTTGCTCAAAATTCAGCTTTGCCAGAAAGAAAAGGGCTATCTAAAAAGGTATTCACTCAAAGGTGGCGTGTACCACGAAATGCTACTGCTGCTTACTGCAAGAGGTCGCTTGTCGTGATCCGTGATTCCATTTTAGACAGCCCCAATATGATGCTTCTTTAAACCAGAGGGTGCTGTAACGCTACGGCTACCACCAAATGGTATATATGGCGATTAGCACTACCACAATGATAGCGGCGGCTACCTTAAAGCCTCGGGTGGTGTTAAAGAGCTCCGGCGAGAGCTCAATCGCCTTACTGTTTTCCTTGGTACGCTCCACCATGGCGCTAGCAACCATCACCAGCACGCACAGGATGAATACCAGCCCCATGCGATCCATAAATGGAAGCTCGGGGAGCAGCCACTTCATCAGCAGCGAGAAGACGAAGGTTCCGATGGCCGCCAGCAGCGCTCCGTTGGCCGTGGCCCTCTTCCAGAAGAAGCCCAGCAGGAAGATCGCCAGCGCTCCAGGGCTTACAAAGCCGGTAAACTCCTGGATAAACTGGAAGGCTTGGTCGAGGTTTTGCAGCATGATGGCTATCGGGAAGGCCACCAGCAGCGCTACCGCCGCCGAGATGCGGCCCACCCGCACCAGCTTGGCCTGCGAGGCCTGCCTATTCACGTACGACTGGTAGATATCCATGGTAAAGATGGTGGAGATGCTGTTGAGCATGCCGGCTACGGCACCCACAATGGCGGCAACCAGCGCCGCAAAGGCCAAGCCCTTAATCCCGGTAGGAACAATATGGTAGAGCAGCCAGGGGTACGCCTCGTCCGATTTGGCAATGTCGGCGTTCAGCGCAAAGGCAACGATGCCCGGAATTACCACGATAAGCGGCAGCAGCAGCTTCAGGAAGCCGGCGAATACCAGCCCCTTTTGCGCCTCGGCCACGCTCTTGGCCGCCAGCGCCC
>NZ_JTLD01000007.1 GCF_000798815.1 Alistipes sp. ZOR0009
TACAGGATTTGCCTTCGCCAACACCTCCGGGAGCATTTTTCCTACAGGATTTGCCTTCGCCAACGCCTCCGGGAGCAAATTCCTACAGGATTTGCCTTCGCCAACGCCTCCGGGAGCAAATTCCTACAGGAGTTGCATTCGCCAACGCCTCCGGGAATATTTTATAGGTAGAAGCAAGGACAACCGATCTACCAGCTGATACTCATAAGACATTTCGCAATTTGCAGGAAGCAGCTCACCAAACGGAAATTTGAGGGAAAGGAAACGGCTACGCACCTTACCGCCGCTGAAACTTTCGGCGGTACTGTAAGGGTGTAATGCCTGTCGCCTTTTTGAAACATTTTGTAAAGTAGGATAGGTTGCCAAAACCACTTTCAAAACAAACTTCAAACACGCTCAGGCTGGTGCTTGTTAGCAATCGGCGAGCTTGGTTAAGACGAAATTCGGTAATCGCCTCTATAAATGTTTTGTGCGTTACACTTTTAAAATACCGACAAAAGGCCGTTGGGGTTAAATGTACCGCATTGGCCACCTCCTTTATGCTTAAATCTTGCTGATAGCGCTCTACAATGCAGGCGTATACCCGACTTATACGCTCGGTATCGGCGGCAGAGGGGATAAATGGAAACAGCACGTCCACCGATTCTGTTGCCGTTGCCGCTGCTGCAAGTCCCAACACTTCCAAAAAGGCAGCCAACCGCTCCACACCTACTGCTTGACTACACTTTTCCATTTTGGAGGCTATCAAATCCCTATCGGCTCCCCTAAATAATATGCCCCCAGTCGTATTCTCGAGCAAATTACGAATAGAACGCATCTCAGGAAGAGACAGAAGCTGCTCGCCTGCAAAATTCTTAGCGAATTGAATAACCGTAGCCTGCGCCAAATGATCGCCAGCCTCCCCCTCGCTAATCCAACAATGAGGGGTATTGGCTCCAACCAGCACCAAATCGCCAGGCCCATAGCTATCGACAGCGCTACCAATATAGCGCCTCCCGTGGCTACGCCTAATAAACGTAAGCTCAAACTCTGGATGAAAATGGTAGGAAGCATCAAAGGATTGCTGATCGAGATGAAGCAGCTGAAAGGAGCTTTCGGCCTCGGAAGGTACCTTTTCGAAGGAGGGTTTCATAGCCTTATTTTATCCGCTAAAACAATTACATTTTACAACAATGGTAATATTACACATTTTCTGGCAAAAAATGGCCAGTCGCAGAATTGTGGTACCTGCTACATTTGCTGCATAGCCTTTTACTATTATCAGCTTCTCGTTGTTTCTAGTAAAAAGCAAAGAGGCTTGTTTAACGAAAAAAGACTAATTATAATGCACATGAAATATCAAGTACTAGCTGCGCTGATGCTTTTTGCAGGCATCAACGTATTTGCACAGCACATCCCAATTGTATCATCTGGGAAAATAGAGAGAATAGAGCATTTCTCCTCTAAGCACATAGCCGCCCGTAACGTGGATGTTTGGCTCCCCGAAGGCTATACGCCACAAAAAAAGTATGCTGTTGTGTATATGCATGACGGGCAAATGCTTTTTGACTCTACAACAACATGGAACCACCAGGCTTGGGAGGTAGACGAGGTGGCTGCAAAACTCATGAAACAAGGAAAGACGTCGGATTTCATTGTAGTAGGAATATGGAACATCAGCGAGATACGCCATCGCGACTACTTTCCACAAAAGCCCTACGAGTCGCTAACGGCAGCACAACAGAAAACGATCTCGCAGAAGCTCGAACAAAAAGGAAGAACAACAGGTGACTTTAAACCCGAATCGGATAGCTATCTCAAATTTATAGTTGAGGAGCTAAAGCCTGCTATCGACAAAAAGTACTCCGTACTCGCCGACCAGCAGCACACGTTTATTGCAGGTAGCAGCATGGGTGGACTTATATCCCTGTATGCCATCTGCGAATACCCAAAAGTGTTTGGAGGAGCGGCCTGCCTAAGTACGCATTGGCCTGGTATATTTGAGGTAGAAGACAATCCAATTCCCGATGCATTCTGCAGCTACCTCCAAAAGCATCTTCCCAGTCCCAATAATCATAAAATTTATTTTGACTATGGAGACAAGACCTTAGATGCCCTATACCCTAGCCTTCAAAAAAGAGTTGACCAAATTATGAAACAGAAAGGCTATACCCGCAAAAATTGGATCACCAAATTCTACCCTGGCGACGACCACAGCGAGCAGTCATGGAGAAAAAGGCTAAACATTCCCTTTGAATTTTTACTAAAGAAGTAGCCCTATGAAATGTTTGGTAACTCTTGGAATAATTGCCTCCATCTTCGTTTTAAAAAGTGAAGAAACCTACGCTCAAATGTATCAGACCGAAAAATACCAGCGACTTCCATTCGGAAGCATCAAACCCACTGGCTGGCTAAAGGAACAAATGCAAAAAGATATGGCTGGCTTTGTGGGTAATCTAGATCGGCTTGTCCCCGATTTGCTAAATGATCCTATCTACAGCAGCGGACGGCTGCACAAGAAAAGCAAATCGAAAGATTTAGGAAACCTCAAATCTGGCGATGCCGAAGGAGATGAGCAGTATAAATGGTGGAACTCTGAAACTCAGTCGAACTGGTGGGATGGCTATATTCGAAACGCTTTTCTTTTAGACGACCAGCAGGCCATAAAGAAGGTGAAGCAGTATGTAGATAAAATACTTTCGACGCAAGACGACGACGGGTATCTTGGTATCTACGACAAAGAGTTACGCTACAAGCAAACTTCCGAAAATGGAGAGCTGTGGGCACAAACGACCCTATACAGAGGACTGCTGGCATACTACGAGGTTACTCATGACCTCAAAGTATGGAATGCGATAGTAAGAGCCGTAGACAATGTAATGAGCAGCTATCCCATCAACGATTCCAATCCGTTTAATGTAGGTAAAGAGTTTTCGGGAGGCGTTGCCCATGGCCTTACATTTACCGACGTGCTCGATAAGATGTACCAGCTAACCCAAAACACCAAGTATCTCGACTACGCCGCGTTTCTATACCTTAACTATTCGGCCAACTTCTCCTGCGAAAAAGATGCTCAGCTTAGCTATATATTAGACACAACCTACAGGCTACAATCTCATGGTGTCCATACCTATGAACATTTACGTCCCCTAATTGTGGCTGCTTTTGCAACTGGAAATAGCAAAATAAAGCGAGCGCTAGATATTTTTATAGAAAGAATATCTAGGTGTACAACCGCAACAGGAGGCGCTATTGGAGACGAATGGATTGGAGGTAGAGTTGCCGATGCAACGAATGCGGGCTACGAGTACTGTTCTCTCCACGAGCTACTCGACAGCTATACCGTTTTACTACAAAAAAGAGGCGACCTCAAGGCGGCATCCAACATTGAAAGAATATTCTTCAACGCTGCACAAGGCGCTCGTGATCCGCATCATTCGTGCATTGCATATCTTAAAACGGACAACTCGTCCGAAATGATGGGAACTCGAAATGGAGAAAACGAACCAGACAAAAAGCAAACCAGATATAAGTACTCGCCAACACATCAAGATGTGGCCGTTTGCTGTGTGCCCAATGCGGGCCGAATAACTCCCTATTTTTTACAATCGAGCTGGATGAAAGAAAACGATACCACATTAGTGGCAATACTGCTATGTCCCAATACCGTTAATACAACCATTAAAAGCATCCCCACTTCCATAGAGGAAATAACTGACTACCCCAGTAAGAATCACTTTGTTTTTAAAATTCATTCAGCACAAAAGGTTTCTTTCAACCTAAAAATACGAGTTCCTGAATGGGCTAAAAACATAAAAACTAAGGAGACCTACCGCAAGGAAAATGGGTTTATTGTCATCGAAAAAATGGTTGATCAAACAGCACAAATAGATCTAGAATATGAAACCGAGGTAAAGTTAAACGAAGACGTAAAGAATGAAAAATACTTTACCTACGGAGCTCTTGTCTATTCTAAACCCATTAAAGCAGCAATGCAAAAAGGGAAATCCTATGCAACTGGATTTGAAGATTTGTACTATAAAGCAGAAGAAACTCCTTTATACGAATTAACAAACCACACTAATGCATCCTTTAAAAATGGAATTATTAGAGTTAATTTAAAAAACAGCAAGACGAATAAAAATGAGCAGGTTGATCTTATACCAATAGCCAAAACAATACTTAGACAAACAACCTTTAAATAGTGTACTGTGTAAATAAGAAAGGCTACCTTCTGTATGAAAGTAGCCTTTCTCTATATTTCTCAAAACAAGCATCAAGTACCACAGTGGTACACCCCAACTATTGCAGGTAAAATTTGCTACCTTGGTCAACTGAAAAAAAGATAACATGTCGGCTAAAACGGAATCAACATTGCAGGTAAAGAAACATAGCACAGGAATCATCTATCCCATTGCAGCCTACTCCATGTGGGGAATTTTACCGATCTACTGGAAGCTAATGAAACAGATTCCTGCTGGAGACATCCTTGCGCACCGTATCTTTTGGTCGTTTGTTTTTCTAGCCATTATCCTTACAGGAATGCACCGATGGAGCGAACTGCGAAGAATATTTCAATCTACGAGGATTTTTTTAGCGGTTATGGCAGCTTCTATCCTCATTAGCCTTAACTGGCTAATATATATTTGGGCTGTGAATAGCAACCATATTGTAGAGGCAAGTTTAGGTTACTATATAAATCCGCTGCTAACCATTTTACTCGGCAGTTTAGTGCTGCGCGAGCGCACCGACAAGTGGCAACTGATGGCCATTTTGCTAGCATTCGTAGGGGTAGCCTACCTAACATTTCAGTTTGGTAGCATTCCTTGGGTTGCGCTAACGCTAGCCGTATCATTTGCCCTATACGGATTGGTTAAAAAGATGTCCTCGCTATCGCCACTAACAGGCCTTGCGGCAGAAACGATGATGATGGCACCACTAGCCTTGGGATACCTGTTTATTCAAATCAAAGGAACAGCAACGTACAGCCATCTTTCATTTGGAATGATTTTGCTAATACTTCTTACCGGAGTCGTTACATCGATTCCTTTGCTACTTTTTGCACAAGGAGCCAAGAGGGTATCGCTTACGACGCTTGGCTTCGTGCAATATCTATCGCCCAGCATCAGCCTGCTAATTGGGGTGCTGGTGTACCAAGAACCATTTACGGTCTCACATCAAATTTGCTTTGGTCTAATATGGACGGCTCTAGCTATATACTCCTTTAGCCGCAAAGAGGTACTTGCAAAAATTGGGATAGTTGGCGATTAATTCAGCTAGTAAAGTATTGAAGCCAAGAGGAGCGGAACGAGCAACGACAGTAGTAAATATAGCACCACCCATAATCCATGCCGGGCTCTATCTAAAGTAGGCTCATTTTGCCATCGTGCCACCAACTTTTGAATAGCTTCCCGACGGCTGTAATAGTAAAAGTTGAAACCAAGCATGGTAAGGAAAAGGATTACCCCAAATAAACCACCAAAATTCGGGCAGATATTCGCGAATAGGCACAAAATAAACAGCATACAGATTACATTCAGGAATTGCATTACTGCAACAATCCATGCTGCAAAAACATCAGCAGACAAATCGTGCCTTCTATGATAAAACTCGTATACCCTATAGTATAGGTATGAGAACATTCGCTTATACGCTACTGCGCCCTCCTTATAAGAAGAAACAATACTGAAGAAGATTCGACCACAATAATACCTTAAAATATAGGCAGGAATTTCCCTGCCTACACCTTCAATCAGGTTCTGCACAGATGTGCTCTACACTATTTTTTAAGTCGATTTTTAAAAACCTTTTCAAATTTTTCGAGTTTCGGAAGAATTACCAGCTGACAATAGGGCTGCTCCGAATTGTTATCAAAATAATTTTGATGCAAACGATCGGCCTTGTAAAAAGCCTTGAAACGAACAATCTCCGTCACAATTGGATCATCCCAGATATGCTGCTCATCGAGCTTTCGCTTGTAAGCCTCTGCGATATGTTGCTGCTCCTCATTATGGTAAAAAATTACCGAGCGGTACTGCGTACCAATATCGTTACCCTGCTGGTTAAGTGTCGTTGGATCGTGCGTTTTCCAGAACACCTCCAGCAACTCGTCAAAAGATATAATGTCCGGATCAAAGGTAACCTGCACCACTTCTGCATGACCTGTTAGCCCTGTGCACACCTCTTTATAGGAAGGATTTACGGTTGTTCCCCCCGAAAAACCGCTTTCCACCTTTATTACCCCTTCTAAACGCTGAAAAATAGCTTCAGCACACCAGTAGCATCCTTGTCCGAAGGTTGCTACTTCCAACTTCCCTTTTGTTGATTCCATATTTTTTACTCCATAATTAGCGTTTGCACTGCAAACTGTCAGTGCAAAAAGCATTGCAACTATTGCTCTCATCGTTTTTTGCAAGAAACATCTTACATACTATTTTGTTTGAAGGATCAGAACAGACCCAACTCATCAACAATAAAACATGCCAACAGGCAATCTATCTTTACGTATATTTGTGCAACCTTGTAAAATTGGAGCACATCTCTATCAAAATACCAACATGTTGGTATAGGATTGCATAATTAAGTGGATAAATTTGTGTCCCAAACTGTAAAATAGCAAATGAAGCTAAGCGAGTTAACATCCGGAGAATCGGGCATCATAACCAAAGTATCAGGAAGAGGAGCATTTCGTAAGCGCATTACCGAAATGGGGTTCATCAAAGGGAAGAAGGTTAACGTGGTAAAAAACGCACCGCTACAAGACCCCGTAGAATACAATATAATGGGCTATGAGGTATCACTACGCCGTAGCGAGGCGGCACTCATCGATGTTATTACCCCCAATGAAGCTCGGCATACCATACTAAGCTCCTACAACGGAGTAATCACGGACGAAGTACTGAGCGAATCGGCCAAAAACGTAGGTAAAACCATTGAGGTAGCGCTGGTTGGCAACCCCAATGCAGGAAAAACTTCCATATTCAACTTTGCTTCTGGCTCGCACGAGCATGTGGGCAACTACTCGGGCGTTACCGTCGATTCCAAACAAGCTCAGTTTAAGTATAAAGGTTATACCTTCAACATTACCGACCTTCCAGGAACTTACTCGCTATCAGCCTACACCCCAGAAGAGGTTTACGTACGCACCTATATTGCCGAAAATAACCCTGACGTAATTGTCAACGTTGTTGATGCCTCCAACCTAGAGCGCAACCTCTACCTTACAACCCAACTCATAGACATGGATGTAAGCGTTATTGCTTGCCTAAATATGTACGATGAACTGGAACGCAGCGGCGATAGATTCGATCATCAATCCTTAGGAAAAATGATTGGAATCCCGTTCGTACCAACGGTTGGCTCTAAAGGTCGTGGGCTCGACAATCTTTTTGATACCATCATCAACCTCTATACCGGCAACGACAAAACCTACCGTCATATCCACATAAACTATGGACATGATGTAGAGGGGGCAATATGTACCATACAGCAGCTACTTCGCGATCCTGAAGTAAGGCCCCTAATAGTAAAATACTCCTCTCGTTTCTTGGCAATTAAGCTTCTTGATAAAGATAAGGAGGTGCGAAAAATAGTTGAAACGCTACCCAATGGCGCTGAAATAATAGCTATTGCAGACAAAGAAATAAAGAAGCTAGAGAAACACCTAAATGAGGATAGTGAAACTATCATTACCGATGCCAAATACGCCTTCGTTGCCGGAGCTCTAAAGGAAACGTACAAGCATAGCCACAGAGCTAAGCATAAAAAAACGGCATCGATAGATCACTATATGACCCACAAGTATTGGGGATTTCCTATTTTCCTTTTCTTCATTTGGCTTACATTTTACGTAACCTTTAGGCTAGGAGAATATCCCAAAGGGGTACTAGAAGATGGCATTGCTGCTTTAATGGATACACTAAATGGAGCAATGGCTGACGGCCCATTTAAAGATTTGCTAGTTAACGGAATTATTAATGGCGTTGGAAACGTAATTGTCTTTCTACCCAACATCCTTATTCTATTCTTCTTTATCTCGCTACTCGAGGATACGGGCTACATGGCACGAGCCGCCTTCATAATGGATAAGCTGATGCACAAAATTGGCTTACATGGAAAATCGTTTATTCCCCTAATTATGGGTTTTGGATGTAATGTGCCAGCGATCATGGCTACACGCACCATCGAAAGCCGCAGCAATAGGCTGCTTACCATGCTAATATCACCGCTAATGTCGTGCAGCGCGCGTCTTCCTGTATACATCCTAGTTTTGGGAGCTTTTTTCCCTAGTAATGCAGGAACAATGCTGTTTTTGATCTACCTAATAGGCATAATTCTCGCCATTCTAATGGCACTCCTATTCAAAAAAACGATTTTCAGGCATAAGGATGTTCCTTTTGTTATGGAACTCCCCCCATATAGAATTCCAACCCTTAAAGCCACTTTACGTCACATGTGGTTTAAAGGTTCTCAATATCTAAAAAAGATGGGGGGGATTATCCTAGTTGCAGTAATATTTATATGGGTACTATCATACTATCCTCGCGATGTGCGCTTCAGCAAAGATTACGAAGCAGAAAAGCAGTCCATTGCTTTAAGCTATGACACAAAAATCAAGGAAGCACGTAGTTCTGAAATTGCCACGACTATTAGTGCCGAACGTGATAGCCTACTTCAGCACGTCGATACACAAGTTCAATCTGAACGCCAAAAATACTCATATTTAGGTCGTGCAGGGCTCTTCATTGAACCGATAATGAAACCATTGGGTTTCGATTGGAAAATGAGCATATCGCTCCTTTCTGCTCTGCCTGCAAAAGAAATTGTAGTTAGCACAATGGGGGTTATCTATCAAGCCGATGGGAATACCGATGACAACACCTCCTCGTTAATCTACAAAATGCAAAACGAGAAATACGCAAGCGGCGCTAACAAAAATGAAAAAGTTTACTCTAAGCCCGTTGCCCTTTCATTCCTGATGTTTGTACTAATATACTTTCCCTGCGTTGCTGTTGTTGCTGCTCTGAAAAAGGAATCGGGAAGCTGGAAGTGGGCCTTATTTACCATTTTCTACACAACTGCCTTAGCGTGGATTGTCGCATTCATCGTATTTAACGTATCAAAAATGGTTATGTAAACCCACAAAAAAAGAAAAGATGACAGAACAAGTTCAAACCATACTTACCTTTGTGGTCGTTGCAGGAGCAGCCGTTTATACCATCTATGCCCTACGTACCCTATTTATCCGCCAGAAAGATGACGGTTGCACAAGCCATGGATGCCCTAGCTGCGGCATTAAAAACGACATCAAAAAATCATACAACAAGAAATTAGAGGCAAATAAGCTGAAATACAATAAAGGAAACCATTGCCACTAAGCTTCCACAAAATGTCCAAAATGAATAGCCTTAAAAGCCGAGATTTTTCGTCTGAATTTACATTCAGCGCATCGCGTAGCGGCGGCGCAGGAGGACAAAATGTAAATAAAGTAAATACCAAAGTTGAGCTTCGCTTCGATATTGCGGCCTCCAGCCTCCTTTCCGATGACGAAAAAACTCAGATTTTGGGTAAGCTGAGAACCAAACTTACCACCGAAGGAATCCTTATTGTTGTTTCTCAAGAAGAGCGAACACAACTTAAAAATAAGGAAATCTGTATCGAAAAATTTTACAACATGCTAGAAAAGGCACTGACAATACCTAAAAAGAGAAAACCGACCAAGCCAACTGCAGCATCCAAAGAAAAAAGGCTTGAAAGTAAGCGCCAGCAATCTGCATTAAAATCAACAAGAAGGAGTAAGGATTTCTTATAAAAAAGTCGGAGTAACCTCCGACTTTTTATGTTTGAAAAGCTAACGTTTATATGCTATTTAAAATTCTGTTGGCTACCTCTTCAATCTCCCCGATTCCATTTATTCGAACAGTTAGATTTCGAACAATAAAGTAATCACCAACGGGCTTTGTTTCTTGATGGTATACCTCTATTCTTCTGTTCATTACATTTGGATCTTTATCGTCTATTCGATCAGAATTTTTTCCTCTATGCACTCCACGTTCAATAAGCGTTTCATGGGGTACATCAAGTAGTAGCACCCGTTTAATGCGGATACCATGCTTTTCCGTCAATCTACAAAGCGTATCAGCCTGAGGAATGGTGCGTGGATAACCATCCAAAATTAATCCCTTTTCTGACTTACACTTGATGAGCTCATTTTCGATCATCTCTTCAAGCAACTCATCTGGAACAAGTTGACCTTGGCGAATATACTCCTCGGCCTTTAAGCCCAACTCAGTATGATTCTTTCGCTCACTCCTCAAAACATCGCCCGTCGATAGGTGTTTAAAGCCAATTCTTTTCGAAAGAATTTCACCCTGCGTCCCTTTCCCTGAAAATGGAGCTCCAAATAGAATTAAAATTTCCATAGCTACATATAGGTAATAGTTTACAATAGTTAACGAACACCCCTACAATTTAAGCTATTTCTTCGTATTTTTAAATAAAAACCGAATCATTTTTTTACTTAAAAAAAATATTTCCTACAATACTAATCCTATTTAGCAATCTCATCCTGAATAACTTTTACTACAGCAGCACTTATTGATCGGCTTTCATCCTGAGATTTCACATAACGTAGAAATTTTATTTTAGAATCCTTCCCAACCACAATCACAACACCTTTGTCATCAGAATCGGCCAAAGACCACGCCTGTTTTATCTTTTCGGAATCATCAAGTAAAACAATAGAGCCAGGAAATTGCTTTTCTTTCTGACGTGATTTCATTCTTATGGCCGAATTAGGAATCCAAGTCACCTTACAGTTGGCAACACCAATACCAGCATACTTATCAGCTGGAAATCCTTTAGCTTTTATGGCCGCAGATAGTGGATCGTTCACATCCTTTACGTCTGGATCGGTATAAAGAATAACTAAAACCTTGCTTCCAAAATAAGGAATGCTAGAAGGTTTATCACTCGAATTTAACACATTAACGTTAGAAATGCTTTTACCAACGCTTGCTTGCTGCGCATTGGCAACAAGAACTGATATCAGCAAAAAAAGCAAAAGTCCACATCTTTTCATACCTGCAACTTATTTTGAAACAAAATTATAATAAAAGAAAGTTACAAACTAAACTTATAGAGGCAAAGCGCCTAAAGGCGCTTTGCTTTTAAAAAGTTATTGAGACACCAGCCTTAAACCATCGGCCTGGCTGAGCTATGTTTCCAATGTCGAAATAGGATTTATCAAATAAGTTTGAAGCCTCGGCAAAAACAGAAAACATTTTATAACCATACATAACCCTCGCATCAGCCGTAAAGAAAGGCTTATACTCAATCTCCTTATTGTTAATATCAGTATACGAGCCAGCTCTATCCTGATAGCTACCTCTAATACTTAACGATACTCCCTTAATAATAGCAAACGAAGTAGACATTGTCAGCTTGTAGCGCAAATAATCTAAGATATACATAGAAACATATCCTTTAATACTATCCATATTTTGTTTTTGGTAAGTATAGGCTACTGAAATATTTTGGATAAATAAATCATTAAACTTGTATCCCCCCCTAACTTCAATTCCAGTAGTATTAAGCGTAGCCAAATTTCTCATCGTTGTTTTCTCTTCAGAAATGGATTTCCCCTTATCAATAACATCATCGGCTAACCGTCTATAGATATCAACTTGCGCATTCATACTTCCCTTTTCGTATTTAGCTCCAAGCTCAAACGTTAACGCCTTCTCGGGCTTCAAATCTGGATTTCCATTATGAAATTTATTCTTATAAAATAAGTCGGTAAAAGTTGGTAAACGGTAAGATTGATTTGCTGCGATAAAAAATTTGACCCCAGTTTCTCCCAACAAGTAGCTTGCATCGCTTCCCCAATACCATGAACTTCCAAAATCGTTCGCATGGTTAAACATCACCCCCGCTGATAAAAATAAGTTTTTATAGTTATAGGAATGCTCAAGAAAGGTGCTAAGATTAACTCTATCCAAACCATAAGTATAGGAAAGGTTAGAACCTGTTATTATTTGAGGTTTACTCAACTTATTTCCGAGAACATTCGATACAATACTTTCTTGGCGAACTTCCGTTCCTAGCAGCGTTTTACCCAAAATAGAAAAAAATGTAACTTTTACATTTCCCCCATACACATCTGTACGGTGATAGTTCGGAGTAACATCTTTTGTTGGGGCATCATACCGATACAAGTCAAACCGATCAAAATGACGACGCCAGTACCCTGTTGCTGTAACATTTAAAGCCCCAAAATCCTTACTCCACCTAGCGCTATTAATATACGCTTTAGTAGCCTCATACTGATTTGGATATTTGGGCGAATAAAAACTATTTGCACCAAATCCCTTATCTTGAACTCCTGTGCTTAATTCAAAACTTCCTACTCGCTTATTGCTGTAGGTAAAATTGCCATAGAAATTATTCAACTCAAAATCTGTATTGTGAATGTAACCAGAAGACTGCTGCCGGCTTGCAGAAATAAAAATACCAACATCTCCTCGTTTTGCCGATGTTTCTCCTCCGATAGAAAAATAGCCAAAATCACCTGCAGAAAAACTTACTCTTGATGAGTTACTTGATGGAGATGTGGTAATAAAGTTGATAGCGCCACTAAATGCGTTTGGACCAAAGCTTCGAGCTCCTGGGCCTTGCAATATTTCAATTCTTTCGATAGAGGCAATATCTACAGGTAAATTCAAATTGTGATGTCCTGTTTGGGGATCTGTAACATTTACACCGTTCAAAAGAATTAAAACCTGATCAAAAGAACCACCTCGTACCGAGATGTCAGATTGTACACCAACAGGACCACGGGTTCTAATGTCCACCCCTGCCGCATAGTTCAAAACATCCGCAATACTTTGAATTGGAGCCGATTTTAACTCCGCCTTTGTAATGGTTGAAACTATACGAGTTTGCTTCGAAAAAGTATTTTTTCTTTGCATTGCCTTAACCACGACTTCGTCTAGCTGCTTTTCTGACACGATTGTAGAATCAACCTGTCCCATCCCCTCAATTCCAAAAGACATCAACGCAACGAGTAGCATGATATCCCTAACTTTCATATTCATAGATTACATTTTATATTTGCCAAGACAAAGCGCTCTATTTACTAAAATAGGCCTGTAAGCATTTAGCAAAAGGCTTACAAAGGTAAGCAAACATATTAAGAGTGTTATAGCTTATTCATCAATGTTAAATTTGAGAAATTCATATACTAATAGGATGCATAAATGTAACGTTTATAAAAAAGATCTCGTCTTTCTCTCAGAAAACAGGATATATGGATGCAGGGTCTAACTTCAAAAATATCCACCAAGAGCTAATTGATGGATGCCGACTTCTGAGACCTGAAAGCCAACTTGAAGTATATCGGATTTACTATAAATCGATGTATAACACGGCTTTTCGAATGTTACGGCATAGCGCCGAAGCAGAAGATATTATGCAGGAGTCTTTTTTGAAAGCATTTACAAAAATAGATACTTATCAGAATGAGGTGAGCTTTGGAGCTTGGCTCAAAAGGATCGTTGTAAATACCTGTTTAGATAAAATGCGTCAGCATAAGATGGAGCTATCCGAAGCAGATAAGTTTCCGGACATCGAAGACGATTCACCCGAAATAGATTGCGATGAAAGCATCACCGTTGATTGCATCAAAAGATGTATTGAGATGCTTCCTGAAGGCTCAAGAGTTGTCGCCAACCTATACCTAATAGAAGGCTACGACCACGACGAGATTGCAGAAATTTTAGAGATCTCCAATTCGGCATCTCGAACCCAGCTTCATAGAGCAAAGCTAAAGCTTGCAGAGTTAATAAAAGAAAAACAGAAAATCGACATATAATGGCTCGTTTAGAAGACTACATCAACAACCATAGAGATGAGTTTGATACAGAAACTCCATCCGAAGAGCACTTCAAAAAATTTGAGCAAAAGTTGAATTTTGTAAGCATCAACCACACGCCAACTAAAAGAAGGCTACCTTGGGGCAACATTGCAGCAGTCTCCTTTTTAGTTGCGGCATCGTCTCTCCTCTTTATTAAGTTGTATCAACCAGAGGAAGAGTATAGTAAAAATATAAAGGTTATTAAAAGTACCTACAATGAGGTACTAGATCAAAAGTACAAGCAAATAAACATTGCTGTTGATAGGCTACCAGAATCTGCAAAAAGGGATTTTGAGAAGAAAATAGAAGATATCAAAAAGCAAACCATTATCATGGAGCAAAACTCTAGATATGGTGGCGACAACCCCAGAATCAGACAATCGCTTATTCTTCACTATAGAAAAACAGATAAAATTCTAACAAGAATGGCGATTCAAGCCGAAAAAAATGAAGTTTTAACCAACAAATAAAAGGAGAGCATTTCTAGGCTAGTCCACTAAAATCTTTCCTTAAATTTAAATTTTAAAGGATGAAAACCTTAAATCGTTCGTTATCAATGCTGCTACTTATTGTTGCTGCATTCGTATGCCAATCATTCACGCTAGAGCCCACTTTCGATTTCAACTACGAAAATGACGCAAAAGCGGAAAAATATGCCTCACGAGAATTTAATGGAAATGGGAATACTCAAATCAACGTATCAAACTCTCATGGCAATATAAAAGTTGTTCCATGGACTGAGAATAAAGTTAAGATTGACGTTTTCGTTAAATATGAGCAAAGCGTAAGCAATAAGAAAGATTATGCTCAAAAAAGTTTTAGCATCAACATGTCCCAAAAAGACAATATTGTAAGCGTCTCAACAAATCATCGAACCCGTCGAATTAAGCATACCATTAACTATGTTATTTACACCCCATCAACAGCGTCAATTACGGCAAACAATAGTTATGGTGATATTGCACTAGGAAATTTGAACGGCCACATCAGCATAAACTTAGAGTATGGAGATCTATTTGCTGAAAAATTAGGATATGGAAGCGGCCAAAAAGCCAACAAAATAAAAATTGCCTACGGAGATGCTGTAATTAAGGAAGCGGCATGGTTAAATGCCTCCGTTGAATACGGATCCTTTGCAATGCAAAGTGCCTATGCTTTGGGCATTACGGGCTCCTACTCCGACTTTAAAATCGACAATTTGAGGTTTGCAAATGTTGCTCTTGCTTATTCAGATATAAAAATTGGAACCATCAACTCCATTAAAGGGAAAATATCAAACGGTGATTTTAAAACCGATAGAATAAAAGACAACATGGTTCTTTCTCTAAACTATACTGACATAATCGTTTACAGTATTGACAAAAACTTCACAAGCCTAGATCTCAATACATCCTACTCAAACGGAAAGCTAACCTTCGACAATGATGCTTCTTTTAACATAAACGCATCTGCCCAATATTCTAGCTTTAAGCTTTACAACATGAGCGGAGGAGCACAAACCTTTGAAAAATCATTTTCAAAATCAGTAGGCACGTCTCCATCTAAAAAAGTTAGAATATCCAGCCAATACGGCGATTGGACATTAAGAAAAAACTAATCATTTAAACAAATAATAAAAGCGCGGTAATTTTTTTACCGCGCTTTTTACTATTTACTAATAGTATTTGCCCTTCTCAAATTATCAGAGGCTTGCAATAGTTTAAGCATCAAAGTAGGTGCTATTTTTTTCCCTTCTCCATTCTTATACTTCTGAACTATAGCATAGGCCTCTTTAGACTTATGCCCATACAACAAAGATGTTAACCAACTTTTCGGGAAAAAGATATCCCCAGTACGTTGAATTTCAGGAAGTATCTCAAGCCCCTTCATTAAATATTTTTCAGATTCCTTCTCTCTCAACGGATGGTTTAAGTATTTTAATGCATCAATAACCCACGGCTCATTTTTCCGATTACTGAAGTTAAGAAGTGATGCAAAAAATTTATCTCGATCCACTTCACTCGAATTGACAGCATTAGCGATAAAGTTGAATCGTAAAAGGACATCAGAACCTTTAATTCTTTTGCGAGCTTTACCTATAATGGTTTCCCAGTCTTTAGGGAATCTTATCGCCAACTCTAATGCAAAATTATTCAAATCGTTCTCAGAAATCCATGACGCCTCTTTAGCAGTTTCCACACTCCACAAATCAAACAACTTTTTTGACGATTTACTGCTTTTCATCAACTTAGAGAATGCTCGTAAATATTGAATTTTAATTTTTTTATCGGAGCTACTGGTAAAACCAAGCCAAAGCGCATCTTCCACTTTTTCTACCGTAGAGGTCTCCTTCGAGTAAAAAAGTAATGTACTTGTCAAATAATCTAAGGCAAGCCCTAAAATTTGTTCGTTATTTTCTTTTACGATCACTTGGCAAAGTAGGTCACCTATCTTATCTCCATCAATTTTACCCTTCACCATATTTTCGTAAATATTGATTAGCGCACTTCCCCTCACTAACGGATCTTCAATTTTATAAAAATTATTTAGCAACCATTCTAAAGAGCTTTCATCATATAAAAATGCACCATAGGCCATTCCATCCGAATTTGGAATAAAGGCAAAAACGTTTTTCAATCCTTTAAAGCCAAGCATTTCTCCATTTAAATCTTTAAGTAGAATTGAATCTTCCACCCTATTTGCCCCTTGCGCCTCAATTTTCAATTGCTGAAAAAAGCACAACCCTTTATTTGCCTCACAAATCTGTTTTACATAAAACTGAGACACTACCTGATCAACAAGCTCGTAATCAAACTTATAAACGGGCATTCTAGCACTTTCAATCCACGTTTTACTCCAATCTTCTATACTAAAAGCGCTATGCTTCCCTAGTATCTGAACCAAATCGAGCCAACTTGCATTAGAGTGCTCATATTTCCTTAAATATTCTTGTAATGAGGTCTGAAATTTTTCTTTGCCCATCAAACGTTCTAAAGATCTAATAACAATTGGAGATTTGTGGTAGACAATATTTCCATATAGGGAACCCGCTTCATTCAGGTTTTCTAAGTTTTGACGAATTGGATTATTCCCCAAAGTTCTATCTTCTGAATATGCTTTAGGAGCATGGCTAACTAAAAATTGCAACTGATGATTTACTGCGGGATACAAACTTTCTACTATCTTATCTGCAAAAAAACCAGCAAAAACTTCTTTCATCCAAACATCGTCAAACCACTTCATGGTCACCATATCGCCAAACCAAAGATGAGCAGTTTCATGCCCAATTAGCTCTGTTCTTCCTAATTTTTCCTGCTGAGTTGCATTCTCATTCAGCCACATCTTCGAATCAAGATAGTAAACGGCTCCAACATGCTCCATTCCACTAAATTGAAATGAAGGTAGAATTATCAAATCATATTTTGAAAAAGGAAACGATATTCCAGTATAAGCTTCCATCCAACGAACGGCATGGCTCACTTCCTTGAAAATAGGATCAGCATTTCTACGTACTTTTTCAGGGTCCTTTTCTCTATGGTAGATACAATACTTTCGGCCATCAACCTGTTTCTCTATTTTAGAGAACTTACCAGCCACAAATGCAAACTGATAGGTACTTACCAAGTCAGATTTTTGAAAGTAGAAAACATTGCTCCTTTTCGTCTTCTTTACTAACTTAATAGAAGCACAACTAACGGCAGTCCAATCGTTGGGCACATCAAGTATAAGGTTAAAATTTGCCTTGATATCCGGCTGATCAAAGCAAGGAAATACAGTCCGTGCCTTATCAGGCACAAACAAGGAGTACAAGTATTCTGAATTTCGGTTCAATGACTTATCAGCCACAACAAACTCAACAAAAACTTCATTCCGATTCTTTTTCAAATATTTAGAAGGAATCAGCAGATGCTCACTAACAATTTTACAATCAAGTTCCTTTCCATTACATAAAACTCTTTTTACGAATTTTGAGTTTACGGCAAAGTCTACCTGCAACGGTTCTTTTCCTCCTGTGTAATCAAAATGAATGAATTCTTTTCCCAAAATAGGAGCCGAAATAGCAGAAGGAATTTTTAAGTGAATGCCATACGAAACATTCATCAAATTGGCGCGTCGGCTTTCAGCAAGCACCTTCGATACACCTTTTTGAACACTTAAATCTGTAGAATGGCTACAGCCAACCCCACCAAATAGAAGAAACAAGGAGAGAACTTTAAAATATCGCATGTTTATTAAATAACGAATAAAACCATTTTTAAAAATAAACAATAAAATGTTATTTATAAAATCAGATATAGTTCGTTTGAGATTATAATGCAAAAATAGCGTACAGCTATCGCAAATAATAGATTAAAGAGGCAAACACGCTAACAAAGGAGACTTTTAGAAATACAAAAAACTACAATATATTTAACATTACCGAGTATTGCTTTCAATAAAAAAGGATCATATATTAAGCTTATAAAAACAGTAAAAACAAGATGTATGTCTAGTATCAGAGAATTCAAAGCGGATATCAACTCACTTTGTGATAACGTTCAAAATGAATGTTACGTAGAGCTTATGTTTGGGGTAAGTAACGAAATAGAACTGGTCTGGAGTATTATGGTAAGATGCGAAAAGTTAAAAGTAGAAACTCTTCATAAAATAAACTCCAAAGAACCTAAGAAACTTTCTAAGAAACAAAGAAGAGAACACTACAAAAAGTTAGTTGACGACTTTTATTCTCAAACTATAGAGCTTATCGAAGATTTAAACTCTATTATTCCTTAAAAAAAACGGGTACTATATTTTTTCATTTCTTTTGCTAGCAACTTTGCATTACCATTCGTAACATGATCAAGGAGCTTCCAGAACTTAGGTCCGTGATTTTTTTCGACGGTATGGCAAAGTTCATGCAAAATAACATAATCAATAAGATTATCAGGGATATTCATAAGATAGACACTTAGATTAATATTATTAGCAGATGAACAGCTTCCCCACCTCGACCGTATTTTCTTAATAGCCAACTTATTAAATTTAAATCCATACTTCTCCGCGAGCATTCCAATTCGTAGAGGAAGCACGTCCTTTGCTTCGAGAACCCATGCTTGTTCGATCGCTTTAGCCACAAAATTTTGAACAGATAAACTCTCTATTTCGACACTTTCAGGAACTGTTATAATAATTTTATCCTCACTAATTTTTGCAGTAAGCTTACTCGATGCTAAGTTATGCTTAATGAATAAAAGGGTTCTTGTTTTTGTTGAAAAAGATGCGGTTTCAGAAAAAACAGTCTTCTTCGATTCCAACTTTGCCATTTTACCCTTTGCCTTTTCAATCCATTCAGTTTTTTGCATTACAAAACGCTCTGCATCTGAGTAGCTAACTGCATATGGAACAGTTACAACTACATTTCTAAAAGGCTTCACTACAATAGAAACACGTTTAATGCCCTTTTTCTTAAGATATTGAACTTCGCCTATTTTTGAATAAACAACAATCTTTTCGCTAATCTTATCCATTTATCTTTGAGTAATCCATCCATCAAACCCTAAAGATTTTACCCGAGCCTGCTCTGCTTGGGCATCTTCATATGTTTTAAAATCCTTCGAAATAACCGAACTTTTTTTATTTTTAGTTATAATCTTCCCTTTTATATTCTTTTTAGATAGAGTTTGTAGGTGTTTTTCTGCATTTTCTACCGTGCCAAAAGATCCTAAGACTAGAACATAAACTTTTTTCTGAAGAAGCTTGCCATCATCATTAGCCACCTTCTTATCGGTGGATTTTTTTACAACTTCCTTTTTAGACGGATTTGTCTCTTCTTTTTTATCTTTCTTCAGTTTTTCAGGGGCTTTTACTGTTTTTTCAACTGTTGCAACAATCTCCTTGTCTATTGCAGATTGGATTTTTTCTTGTTTCTCGAGCTTATCCTTTTCTGCTTCGATCTGTTCAGGCTCTAAAGGATCCAGTATTATCTTAGGCTTAGATGCATCTGTATTGGTACCAACAATATCACCCCAGAATACATTAACAATTAAAAGACTTACGATCAAGATTAAAAAAACGACAAACAAACTTCGCGAAAACTTTCTAGAAGGAGGCACATTATTACTGCTTCCTTGTATAAAGACCTTCTCTTCTTTCTCTCTTTTTTCCCGAATTTGGCAGTTTTGTGATGTTTGATTAACTAACAGGTCATCAGGTTGCGCCTCTACGGCAACTTTGATCTCTTCTTTTTCTTTTGCAGGAATAACAACATCTAGATCAAGACTATCTGTCTGCAATGTTACTTGATCTACAAAACTATCCGAAGACGAAACCTGCTCCGAATTGTTAGACACTCCTGCTAGTTCTGATCCAACATGTGGCGGCTTATCTACAGAAAAAGCAGCATTCCCCTTACCGTCTTTGAAAAAGTAGCCTAATCCATCTATCTGAAAAACAGACTCATTATCAAAAATAGCAATCTTTATTTTTTGAATAAAATCCGTCAACTTCGCAGATGCTTCATCTTTATGAATCCCCTCTGCATGAGCTAATTCGGATTCTAAAAAACCATCATTATATCTTAAAAATGGGCTAAAGGTTACATTTTCCTTTGTTATTATGGGATTCAGGGAACTATCCTTTATTAGAAACGCCCCAAAATCGGGAATTATCACCCTTTTCCCTTGAGATACAATTGATTTTATGACTGTTCCAACCATAGCTATTCTCTTCCTTATAATAGCAAAGTTATCTTTTATTTCATTTTATTACTACTTCTTTTTAGACAACACCAGCTAAAATTTTAATGTATTCAACATTTTTCGGGTATATTTGCCGCCGCTTAACAAAAAAGATATGTATGATGGTTAAAAAGTCTCTGGTTTACGCGACTTTAATGTTCCTTGCGGTAAGTTCATTTGCCCAAAATAGTGAAATAAAAGTAAAGTTTTCTGGATTTGTAAAGGCTGATTACTGGATAGACAATAGGAAACACACCACAGGAGTAGATGGGCTGTTTGTCTACTACCCTACTGCACCTGATTACGATGCTAATGGAAAGGATATAAATAAGCAGGTATCGTTAAATGGATCTGCCCTTTCAACAAGAACTCGTGTTAACATTACAGGACTAGATGCTTTCGGAGCCAAAACAGCAGCATGCATAGAAGGTGACTTTACGGGAACTAACGATGTAGCTCTTTTTAGAATTAGGCTTGCCAACGTCAACTTTAACTGGGGAAATGCCAATTTACTTATTGGTCAAGCATGGCACCCCATCTGCATCCCCCAATTCTTACCACGAGTACTATCTTTAAACACAGGTGCTCCGTTCCAATGCTTCAACCGAAATCCCCAGCTTACCTTTACATACAGCTTTAACAATGGATTCAAGATTTTAGGATCGGCAAACTGGCAAAGTGGGTATGAAAGTTTTGGACCTGCAGGGAAAAGTTCAATTTATCTACGCAATGCTTCTATTCCAAACCTTGATTTTCAAATTAGTAAAGCATTTGGCAAATCGACAATGGGGGTAGCTTACGATTTCAAGTCGCTTAGACCGAATATCTTTAACACAAACGCTGCTAATCAAAAATACACAAACAACAATACAGTTAAGTCAAGTTCATTCCTTGCCTATTACAACTACACCTCTGAAAAATTATTTCTTCTAACCAAGGCGCTTTATGGACAAAATCTTTCTGAGCACCTAATGCAAGGAGGTTATGGCGTTTCAAGTACAGATCTTGCAACTGGAATACAGTCGTACAGCCCATCTAAAATAGCAACATTCTTATTTAATGCATGCTATGGAACAACCTATAAGGTTGGTGGTATTGTAGGGTATCTTAAAAATTTAGGTTTTACAAAAGATATAACAATCACCTTCGGGAGAGACTTAAATCTAGAAAGTTTAATTCGAATAGCGCCAAACTTCACCTATACTTGTAAAAACTTGTCGTTAGGATGTGAGGCTGAATACAACCGTGCTGCTTGGGGAACAGTAGACAACAGCAACAAGGGGAAGATTAAAGATGCAAAATCCGTGAATGGCTTTCGCTTTTTGACGACTTTACAATACAATTTCTAACAGATAATCCAATAATATTTTTTTCTTTGCATAGAATTAACAAACTATCCTCAAAGCCAGTCATGACAAGAGATAACACAAGTGCAGTAGCAAGAAAGTATGCCTTTTACGGCTTTTCAATCGGATTTGGGATGTGGATTGTGGCTCTGATGGTAGAGGCATTAATCTCAAAGCAAGCATTCAACGGTGGATTATTCTGGAATATCCACAAAGGGAATGTTGCGTTTTTCTTCATTGATCTTATTCCTTTTATTCTTGGTTATGGAGGTTACCGATTAGGGCTGTTTACAGAGCGTAAGAGCAAAGAAATTGAAGCTATTACGAGCAAAAACAAGCAACGAAATCGAGCCCTAATCGATATTGTAGACAACTTAAAGTGCGGTAATTTTGATGTAAGCAACGATCTTCAAACTCAAGATAAGCTGATTAATTCTATTTTAGACTTGAGAGACTCCCTAAAAAGCAGCACAGAGGAAGAAAATTCTCGCAAAAAAGAGGATGAACAACGTCACTGGGTTGCGCAAGGACTTGCCAAGTTCGGCGAAATTCTAAGAGCGAACAATGATAATATGACAGAGTTGTCGTATAACATTATTAGCCAACTTGTAAAGTACGTTTCGGCCAACCAAGGAGGGCTATATCTTGCGTCTGAAAACGATTTAGGCTCTCCCGTTTTTGAGATGAAGGCATGCTACGCTTACGAACGCCGTAAATTTGTAGACAAGTTCATAAATTTTGGAGAAGGGCTAGTCGGAGCCTGCGCTAAAGAAGCCAAAACAATCTATTTAAAAAAAGTTCCGGATACCTACCTTAGCATAACCTCAGGTTTAGGACAAGCAAATCCCAACTTTCTGCTGCTTGTCCCCTTAAAGTTTAACGACGAAACCCATGGTGTACTAGAGGTAGCATCCTTCAATCAGTTTGACCCTTATGTTGTCGAGTTCATTGAAAAAGTAGCAGAAAGCATCGCATCTACCATAGCCAACGTAAAAATCAACCTACGCACAGCAGAACTTCTTCGAGATTCGCAGGAACAGGCAGAAATGCTATCATCTCAAGAAGAAGAAATGCGACAAAACATGGAAGAACTACAGGCTACACAGGAAGAATCTGTACGTCAAGCAGAAAAATTCCATGGCTACATGAATGCGCTAGATGGAGTACTTATCCGTGCAGAGTTTGATGCAGAAGGTAACCTTATTTCAGCAAACGACAAGTTTATTGAAAAGATAGAAGCCCCTCATTTTGATGACATTTACGATAAAAACATCACCTCTTTCGTTCATTCTGATGCTCTATCTGAATTCAGACAAAATTGGGCTAAAGTCGTTGCCGAAAACAAATGGATTGACGGAGAACTAAAATGCATAAGTTACATTGACAAAACCATTTACCTATCTGCAACATTAAGCAGAGTCAATCGTAACGATGGAGAAATGGAAAAAGTGCTCCTTCTTGGGATAGATATTACCGAAAGAAAAAAGGTTGAGTTCGAATCTAACACCATCATATCCGCAATCAGCAATTCTCTTTTAAAAGCAGAGTTGTCAACAACTGGAGATATGCTAGCAATAAACGAGCAGCTCAGGAAAGAACTCGCATTAGAAAACTCAGGAGTTATCCATAACATCAATGATTTTATTAACGAACTAGACAAACCTGCCTTTGAAAAGGCTTGGATGCGACTAATAAACAATGGAATATACGAGGGCGTTGTAAGTTTTACCAGCCATGATAACCAAAGTAAAGCCCTTGATATTAATCTAATTGCGATAAAAAACTTCAACGATGACATTGTAAAAATAGTTCTAATAGGTACTGATAAGTCGGCCATAAAAGCAGTTGAAGAACGCTATGAGCAGCTTAACGAAAAAGCCGAACAGTTGGAAGAAACCCTTTCTAAAACAGATGAAGAGCTAAACAAAAGAGTCCGTGAAGTTCGTGAACAGCTAGCTGCCCACTACAAAGAAGTAGAACGCATTAGAGTGCGCAACGATAAAACGGTTGATAACGCGCCTCTTGCGATTGTCGGATTTAACGCTCAAGGTGTCATTGAGATTTTCAACAAAAAGGCCGCCGAAATTTGGGGTTATCAGCCGAATGAAATTATTAACCTCCCAGTAAGCAAACTCTTCCCAAAAGAGCATGTACAAGGAGATGGCTTTGTTGCAGCAATTTGTGACGTAGACAGAATTAAACCTATTTCGCAAAGGGAAATTGTTGAAATTATTGACAAGAGCAACAATAAGGCAAATGCATTTATAACATTAGCAGATGCTCGTGTTGCAAAAGATCATAATTATGTCGCTTATTTTGAAGTTTCAAGCAACTAGTAAACAGCAATATTAGGATCAAAAAATCAAAAATAGTTTAGGGTGAGACATGAAATCTCACCCTATTTTTTTGAATAACGCCAATGGTTAGTATCTTTGTCAAAGAACAAAGATTTTGGACAAAGAATGGGAGAGTTTATCGTATCGGCACGCAAGTATCGTCCTGCTAGTTTTGACACCGTTGTTGGTCAAGGCTCAATCACATCGACCCTTAAAAACGCCATACAACGCAAGCAGCTTGCTCATGCCTACCTATTCTGCGGGCCACGCGGGGTTGGGAAAACCACCTGCGCACGTATTTTTGCAAAAACGATCAACTGCTTCAGTCCAACCCAGGAAATGGAGCCTTGTGGAGAATGTGAATCGTGCAAAGCCTTTAACGAAGGTCGTTCATATAACATTCACGAACTTGATGCTGCATCAAACAATTCGGTTGACGATATTCGTACAATAACAGATCAGGTCCGAATCCCCCCTCAAATAGGAAAATACAAGGTTTATATCATCGATGAGGTACACATGCTGTCCTCTGGTGCATTTAATGCATTCCTTAAAACATTAGAGGAACCGCCTGCTCATGCAATTTTTATTCTTGCAACAACTGAAAAGCACAAAATATTACCAACCATCCTTTCTCGCTGTCAGATTTATGATTTTAACAGAATGGGGATTGATGATACGGTTAAGTATCTATCCAAAATAGCAGGAAAGGAAGGCATTACCTTTGATGAAGAGTCGTTAAATATCATTGCACATAAAGCAGACGGTGCGATGCGCGACGCGCTATCCATCTTTGATCAGGTTGTTGCCTACTGTGGAACACATTTAAGCTATGCCAAAGTAATTGAAAACCTAAATGTGCTCGATTACGATTACTACTTCCAGCTAACCGATGCCTTTCTTGCCAAAGATCATGTAAAAGCCCTAGTCCTTTTTGATGATGTACTAGCGAAAGGGTTTGATGCGCTACATTTTATCATAGGATTAAGCGTGCATTTTCGAGATTTATTGGTTTGCAAAGATCCTCAATCAACCAAGCTACTCGAAGTTGGTGCCAGTATTGCCAATCGCTACAAGGAACAGGCCGCGAAATGCGCCATTCCATACCTTTATGAGGCACTAGCAACAGCCAACCGCTGCGATGTCGGATATCGATCTAGCAGCAACCCTAGACTTCATGTAGAGCTTACTCTTCTTCACCTTTGCTACATCGGTGAAGAAAAAAAAAATTAGACAACGAAATTTAGGTGAATTAATGGGCGGGATTCTGCCTACCCTTACACAAGCAAAAGAAGCAACACCAAACCAAACTCAGCCGAATTCGAACGTAGCGGCTCAATCATCGAATTCAACACAAAACCTTACATCAAAGCCATCAAGGACTGCTCTTCCATCCTTAAAACGAACACCCTCGTTTTCGGTGAAAAATGCTATGGCTGGCAAAGTTTCGGCTCCTTCTGCTGAGAACCAAGTTCAACCAAATACAACAAACTCCAATAATTCAAGCAACTACGACGCATCTGAAGAAGACGAAGATAATTTCGAAACAACGTTTGAGGAAGTTGAGCTGAATTCCAAAAATTTGGAAAATGCATGGAGTCGATTTGCAGATCATATAAAAACAGCACGTCCCCGTATTTACCATACGCTACAATCGACAAAGCCCAATCTTATTGATGATACTTTGGTTACTTTTGATGTAGTTAATAGCTCCCAAAAAGAAGACCTTACCAGCATCAGCAACGAGTTAGTCAACTTTCTAAGACGTTCATTAGGAGCTCCTATACTTGAATTAGAATTTAACGTATCTGACACCGAAAGTCAAAATGCGCGACCATATACCGTTGAAGAAAAATTCAAGCATATGATCGTAAAAAACCCAGCCCTTCTAAACTTAAAGCAGGCACTAGGTTTAGATTTCGAATAAAAGATCTCCCCTCCATTTAAAAAGAATTAACGTATAGCCCATTAACAATTCACAAATAGCTCCATTCTAGAGCTATTTTTACTATCTTTGGTGGCGCTTACTTTAAGCGTATACATTAAGTGCTCAATATTAAAACATTATAAACGTAATGAGTGTAATTAATTCTCTTTTAAAAGCCTTTTTTGGAGGGAGCAAGTCAGAGCGAGACATTAAGGAAGTAATGCCTTATGTGAAGCAAGTGATTGAGATCTACCCTACTCTATCTCAAATAAGCAATGATGAGCTTCGTTTGAGAACTCAAAGGCTACGTGAGATTATCAGAGAACGAATTTCTGGAGAAGAGGACGAAATTTCGAAGCTAAAAACTCAGATGGAGTCAAATGAGATTAGCATCGAAGAAAAGGAAACCGTATATAACCAGATTGATAAGCTTACCAAACAGGTTGACGAAACTATAGAAGTTGTGCTAATGGAAATTCTTCCAGAAGCATTTGCCATCGTAAAAGAAACCGCACGACGCTTCAAAGAAAATACCTCTATTGAAGTAACTGCAACGGAGTTTGACCGTAATCTTGCTGCAACAAAAGAAAGTGTTGTAATACAAGGAGACAAAGCAATTTGGGCTAATAGTTGGATTGCAGGGGGTACCATGATCACGTGGGACATGGTTCACTACGATGTTCAGCTAATTGGGGGTGTTGTTCTTCACAAAGGAAAAATTGCGGAAATGGCAACTGGTGAAGGGAAAACGCTTGTTGCGACTCTGCCTGTATTCTTAAATGCTTTAGCCGGAAAAGGAGTACACGTAGTAACTGTCAACGACTACCTTGCCCGTCGTGACTCGGAATGGATGGGACCTATTTACGAATTCCATGGCCTATCAGTAGACTGTATTGATAAACACGAGCCACATTCTGCAGCACGCCATGCTGCCTACAGCTGCGATATTACCTTTGGGACAAACAACGAGTTTGGTTTTGACTACCTTCGCGATAACATGTCCTTTAATCCCGAAGATTTAGTTCAACGCAAGCATCATTTTGCCATAGTCGATGAAGTTGACTCCGTATTAATTGATGATGCCCGTACACCACTTATCATTTCAGGACCAGTTCCTAAGGGAGAAGATCAGCTATTCAACGATTTTAAGCCTTTCGTAGAAAGACTTTATAATACACAACAAAAGTTAGCAACCCAACTTCTATCAGATGCTCGTAAGCTCATCTCTGAAGGAAAATCAGAGGAGGGAGGAAAGCTACTTCTTAGAGTTCACAAGGGGCTTCCTAAATACAAGCCATTGATCAAGTTCCTTAGCGAAGCGGGAACTAAGCAGCTGCTGCTTAAAACTGAAAACTACTACATGCAGGACAATAACAAGCAAATGCATCTAATTACAGATGACCTTTACTTTGTTATTGATGAAAAGAATAATTCTGTAGAATTAACAGACAAGGGAATTGACCTAATTTCTAAAACTGTTGATGACAAGCATTTCTTCATACTTCCTGACATAGGAAGTTCCATTGCAGATATGGAAAAATCCATACAGGATCCACAAGAAAAACTTGCCGCAAAAGACAGCTTACTTGCCGATTACGCCATCAAGTCAGAACGAGTACATACCGTAAACCAGCTTCTTAAGGCTTACGCAATGTTCGAAAAAGATGATGAATACGTAGTTCTAGACAACAAGGTCAAAATTGTAGACGAACAAACAGGTCGTATACTAGAAGGACGCCGTTACTCTGATGGCTTACATCAAGCGATTGAGGCAAAAGAAAATGTAAAGGTAGAAGCAGCTACGCAAACATTTGCAACTGTTACCTTACAAAACTACTTCCGTATGTACCACAAACTCTCGGGGATGACAGGTACAGCAGAAACAGAAGCAGGCGAGCTTTGGTCAATCTATAAGTTAGACGTTGTTGTAATTCCAACCAATCGCCAGATTCTTCGTAAGGATATGGAAGATATGGTTTACAAAACCAAAAGAGAGAAGTATAATGCAGTAATTGATGAGATTGATAACCTGACCAAACAAGGACGCCCTGTGCTTGTGGGTACAACTTCCGTTGAAATCTCAGAGTTACTCTCTCGCATGCTTAAGCTTCGAGGCATAAAACACAACGTACTGAATGCCAAGCAACATCAGCGCGAAGCCGAAATTGTGGCGGAAGCAGGTCGCTCTAGCCAAGTTACCATTGCAACCAACATGGCAGGGCGTGGTACAGATATCAAACTTACAGCAGAAGTTAAAGCAGCAGGAGGTTTAGCCATCATAGGAACAGAACGCCATGAGTCCCGTCGTGTAGATAGGCAGCTTCGCGGTCGTGCTGGTCGTCAAGGAGACCCTGGTACATCATTATTCTACGTTTCGTTGGAAGATGATTTGATGCGACTATTTGGATCTGATCGTATGTCAAAAATGATGGACAGATTAGGATTAAAGGAGGGTGAAGTTATTCAGCACTCTTGGATTTCTAAATCTATCGAACGAGCACAAAAGAAAGTTGAAGAGAATAACTTTGGTATCCGTAAGCGTCTTCTAGAGTATGACGATGTAATGAACTCCCAGCGTGAAGTTATTTACACTCGTCGCCGTCATGCCCTTTACGGAGAGCGTATTGAAGTTGATATCGACAACATGATGAGCGATTTTTCTGCAACCCTTGCAGATCAGGCTCATGATAAGATGGATTTTGAAGACTTCCAGCTAGAGTTAATTCGCTTACTTGGAATTGAGACTTCTATCCAGAACGAAAGCGAGTACAAATCGCTGGGACAGAATGAACTTGGAGACAAAATATACGATGATGTAAAAACGGTTTACGAACGTAGAACCGTTCAGGTTGCTCAGCAAGCATGGCCTGTTATTAAGGATGTTTATGAACACCAAGCAGCACAGTATCAGAATATTGTTGTTCCTGTAACCGATGGCCATAAAGGTTTTAATGTTCTTTCGAACTTAAAAAAAGCGTACGACACACAAGGCAAGGAAGTTATCAAGTCGTACTCAAAAACCATCATGCTTGTCACAATAGACGAACACTGGATGGAGCATCTTCGAGAAATGGACGAACTTAAGCAGTCGGTTCAAAACGCAACCTACGAACAGAAAGACCCTCTATTGATTTACAAGTTTGAGTCATACAACTTGTTCAGAACCATGCTTGAGAAAGTTAATAGAGATGTGCTCTCCTCGCTGCTACGTGGACATATTCCTTTTAGAGAAAACGATGATGAGCAAAAGGAAATGCAACAACAGCGCGAACAAAAAGCGAAAGTGGATCTCAATAGGTTAAATACCAGCAGAAAAGACATTAGTTCTGGCGCAAGTGAGCCAAAGCATAATGAACCTATAAAAGTTGGCAAGCAAATTGGAAGAAATGATCCCTGCCCATGCGGTAGCGGCAAGAAGTTCAAATCTTGTCACGGCAAAAACGAATAATTCCACAATATGTGTAGCGACCTGTAGAAAACAGGTCGCTTTTTTATTCCCATAATGTAGAATTTAATCAACATAACTCAACTGAAATAGCAGAAGATTTACAGTGCAATTATTTTTTTAAGCCTCTAAATTTATGATACCTAATAAAGTGGATATACTATCGATCAAAAAAAGTATATCTAGTAAAAAAGGCATAATAATTGTACTTCTTTACACAAAGAGAGTTTAAAATTGCCCCATTTTTCACACAACAATAAAATAGCAGGGAGTCAGAATGACAACCTGCTATTTTTCTTTTCTATAAATAAAAAAGCACGCCTATTTCACAATAGTCGTGCAGTTCCAAATAATAAAATTACTTGCTTATTACAAACTGAAAAAATCTTCTGCTATTTTGTCTGCGTCAAATTTATTTTGACAGATTTATCTTTTGTTGTCCAATTAATTAAATCTGTAGAAATAAAGACCTCTGATACTTCATATTTATTTTCAACCTTATAGATTAAATGTGCTGTAGCCAGTCCGGTTTGCTCATCTTTGGTTACGTCCATTTTTTCTATTGCAATCTTACAACACTGCTCATCACTAGCATTTTGAGTTACATCATTATCTGTTCCTATTAAAAGAGGTAAACACTCTCCCTTACTATTGGAATGGAACAAAACCTTTAAATTTGCGTCATTTAAAGACTTTCTAATAAAATAAGCCTCGGTTCTACTTAGTTCTGCACTTGCCGATAAACCTACCAGTAGAAATAAGCCTACAAATAACATACTAACTGCTCTCATGATTTCCCGTTTTTTTATTTGACTTAACTACACGTTAAACCAAGTATAATAGTCACAACTAAATGGGAATACCGCGGTTATTTTTGCCTAAATTGTGCGCTTTTATATTAGTTCAATCATAAGACGTGATTAAAGTAGATTCGTTACATACTTGATGTCAATTATCAAACTCATTAACAACTATCACCTGATATTAGCTTCCATTAAATAAAAAAAGATAGCCTGTGCTAGACTATCCTTTTAAATATACACTCCGCAAAAATTTATTTTCCTTTTTTCTCCATCATTTCTATCAAAGCAAACATCTCATCTCTATATCTGGCAGCATCTATAAAATTCAGCTCCTTAGCCGCTTTTTCCATGCTTTCTTTTGCAGATTTGATTGATTTTTCAAGATCCGCTTTTGCCATATACTTAACAACAGGATCAGCAGCCATACTAACCTTGCCTGGTTCAATATATGCATTTGCTTCGGCTTGCTTATTCAGTAAATCACCAGAAAGAGCACCTTTAGATGATTTATATACTTGGCGAGGGGTTATCTTATGATCAATATTATATTGCGCCTGCTTCTCGCGCCTTCGGTTGGTTTCATTGATCGTTTTCTGCATTGCATCGGTTATCTTATCGGCATACATTATAACCAACCCATTTAAATTACGAGCCGCACGCCCTGCTGTCTGCGTCAAAGCCCTTGCCGATCTTAAAAAACCTTCCTTATCGGCATCTAGGATTGCAACCAAAGAAACCTCTGGTAAATCTAGCCCTTCTCGAAGAAGGTTAACCCCAACCAGCACATCAAATAACCCAGCTTGAAGATCTTCCATAATTTGGATTCGTTCAAGCGTCTCTACATCCGAGTGGATGTAACGAGTTCTAACATCCATGCGAACGAGATACTTTGTCAGCTCCTCGGCCATACGCTTAGTAAGGGTTGTTACCAGCACTCGCTCTTCTTTTATAATTCGCTCGTTTATTTCTTCAAGCAGGTTGTCAATCTGATTCTCGGTTGGTCTAACATCTATAACAGGATCAAGTAATCCTGTTGGACGAATAACCTGTTCCACAATTACACCTTCAGATTTTGTAAGTTCATAGTCTGCAGGAGTAGCGCTTACAAAAACTGTTTGCCGAACCAATCCCTCAAACTCATCAAACTTCAAAGGACGGTTGTCAACTGCAGCGGGAAGCCTAAAACCATATTCTACCAAATTACCCTTGCGGGAAGCATCGCCTCCATACATAGCTCTTACTTGAGGGATTGTTACATGACTTTCATCAATCACAATAAGAAAATCTTCAGGAAAATAATCGAGCAAACAGAAAGGGCGCATACCAGGTTTTCGTCCATCAAAATAACGAGAGTAGTTTTCTATTCCAGGACAGTAGCCCAGCTCTTTAATCATTTCTAAGTCGTACTCCACACGCTGTTGCAGCCTTTTAGCTTCCATGCGTTTACCTATGCTATTGAAGAACTCAACCTGCTGAAAAAGATCATCCTGAATTTGGCGAATAGCATTGTTCATTCGTTCCTTTGTCGTTACAAATATATTGGCCGGATAGATAAGTACCTCATCTGGCTCATCAATAATAGTCCCAGAAACAGGATCTAGTATTTCCAGCGTTTCTATTTCGTCTCCCCAAAATGTAACACGATAGGCATAGTCCGCATATGCCAAAAATATATCTACTGTATCTCCTTTTACCCGAAATCGGCCCTGCTTAAACTCAACTTCATTCCGAGAGTAAAGAGCATCAACCAAGGCATAAAGCAACTTGTTTCTACTTAACAGCTGGCCCCTTTTTAATTTTATGGTCGTTGCATGAAAATCTTCAGGATTTCCAATACCATACAAGCACGACACAGATGAAACCACAACAACATCTCTCCTACCCGAAAGCAACGCAGAAGTTGTACTTAGCCGCAGCTTCTCCAACTCGTCATTTATAGCTAAATCCTTCTCTATATAAGTATCTGTCGTTGGTAAGTAAGCTTCAGGCTGATAGTAATCGTAGTATGATACAAAATATTCAACCGCGTTTTCGGGGAAAAACGTTTTAAATTCACCGTAAAGCTGGGCCGCAAGGGTTTTATTATGGCTTAGGATGAGCGTTGGCCGATTTAACTGAGAAACAACATTAGCCATTGTAAATGTTTTCCCAGAACCAGTAACACCTAGAAGCACATTATACCTTGTGCCACTACTGATATTCTCTACCAGCTGACGTATTGCCTCTGGCTGATCGCCCGTTGGTTTAAACTCGGATGTAAGTTTAAAATTCATTGCTACTTCGATATCTGATACGCAAAGGTAAACAAATGAACTCTATATTATGTACGCAAAAGAATCTAGGCTTACCATAACCATTATTTTAGAACATAATCTAAAGAGACTACCTTTACTTCTGTTTTACTACATTAATAACCAATCACTCCATTCAACAAAAAGATCTGCAAACAATGCTGTTTCCTGTCTACATTTTGGTATTTTTGCGCCAGTTTTAACAGGAATCACGACTTTAATGGAACTATTTACCCTCTTTGCCCTTGCTATTGGACTTTGTTTTGACACTTTTGCCGTATCCGTATCGAGCGGACTCATGAAGCGAGAAATCACATTTAAACAAGCACTCCGAATTGCGATTGTTTTGGGCGCATTTCAAGGAATTATGCCTGCAATCGGATGGTTTTTAGGAATCAGCATCAAAGAATATATAGAACAATGGGACCATTGGATTGCTTTTATTCTTTTAGGTGCTCTTGGTGCCAAAATGATTTTAGAAAGCATTGGTAGCAAAGAGAATAAAAATTTCGATCCACTAAATATGAGAGTTATTGTTGGTATGGGCATTGCAACCAGCATAGATGCGCTTATAGTTGGCGTTAGCTTTGGAATGTTTGAAGTAAACCTTCCCCTTGCTGTGGCTGTAATTGGAGGGGTTACCTTCTTAGCCTCAATGCTCGGAATTCTATTTGGGAAAAAAACTGGTGAACATTTTGGAGAAAAGATTGAGATGCTTGGAGGGATCATCCTGATCCTTATAGGCAGCAAAATTTTAGTAGAGCACCTACTTACCCGATAACTTCAAAATATGGGTAAATTAGTTAGATTTGCTAAAATTGAAATTTGAAATCTAAAAATAGCATTCCGACAATATGTTATCATGCATAACCAGCAACCTAACCGCACCTTACGACATCGCATTGTAATCCTATCTAAATATTATGGAAAACAATGCCGCATTATCGTTTTTACGACCCTTGCAATAGCGATTATTGCCATCTCCATAATATTTATTTCAAGACATCATTCCAACACGACAACAGCTAATCGACAAACTATTGACAGCCTAATAGATTGGAATGACTCCTTGTATGAAAAATCTCCCATCAAGGCATATCAAAAGATAGAGATGGCCAAAGCGCTGGCCAAAGATCCTGAAACATTAGGAGAAATATACACCAAAGAAGCTTCTTTTGAAAAATATATTCATCAATACAAAAAAGCCGAAAAATGTTACCACCTTGCTGTTAAACAATATAGCATAAATGGTAGTGACAAAGAACTGGCAGACTCCTACTTCAAGTTGGGAGACATCTATAAAAAGTTAGGAGAGTATTGTTTAGGCTTTAGGGTTACTGTAAAAAGTTTAAATATCTACCTCAATTTAAAAGATTTACAAGGACAAAGGCGATGCTATAATAACATAGGAAGTTTTTATAAATACTTAGAAGACTACCCCAGAGCTTTAGAATTTTACCAAAAAGCTCTCAGAATTAGCCAAGATCTCAAATATGAGTCTGGCATTGCATCTGCCTTTAACAATATCGGAACCATCTATTCAGCACTAAACCAGCAAGATTTAGCCCTAGAATTTTATGCCAAAAGCATGAATACAAATGCGGCTAAAAAGAATGCCCTCTCTAAGGCCATATACTACGGAAACGTTGCAGGAATATATACCAAACAGAAGCGATTCCCTGAAGCGCTACAAATGTTCCTAAAAGCGCAGCAGCTTCTTAAGACGTCCTTTGAACCTAGAAACTTAGCTTCTCATTATATTGACTTTGGAGAATACTATGAAAATACGGACAACTTGGATTCTGCCATAATAAATTATAAAAGAGCCCTTTTTCTTGCAAATGGATACAACTTTAAAGACAGAGTTGCCGTAGCCTATCAAAAACTTTCGTCTGTATATTTAAAACAAGGGAACTACAAAGCTACAATAGAAGCAAAAAATGCTTACTTAAAACTTAGAGAAAAGCTTCTGAACAACCAAAAGTCGTTAGAAATAGCTCGTCTGGAAACTGACTTTGAAGCAAGTAAAGACATTCTCGAAAAGGATAATGCTAAGCTCAAATTCTACCTACTTCTCTCAATTCTTCTCATTACAACTGCAATTGCGATTTTTATGGTCTTTTATCTTCGCAAAAAATACAGAACGGTAGTATCAAAGCAGCTGCAAATTCACCAAAACCTTGTAAATGAGAAGGAAATTGTAGAGAGCGATCTCAGCGAAAAAAATCGGGAATTGGCGCTTTATTCTCTTCAAAAGATTCAGCAAAAGGAGACAAACGAGGCTCTGATTGAAAGGTTGAAGGCTAAATTTAAGGGATATTCTTCCGATATAAAGCAAGAGATAGGTTCTATTATTAACGAGCTAGAGCGAGAAAGCAACCATCAGCACATTTGGGAAGAGTTTGAACACCGCTTTATTTCGGTGAATCCAGAGTTTTATACTAAGCTCATGGAGAATTTCCCTGATCTCACCCAGAACGAAAAGAGAATTTGCGCATTCATTAAACTTAACATGACCACCAAAGAGATTTCGACCATTACAGGGCAGACTCCTCACAGCATAAATGTAGCACGTACTCGACTTAGAAGGAAAATTGGCATTACGAACAGCAGTTCAAGTCTAAGCGACCTCATCAACTCAATATAATTACTGATAATCAGAATAAAAGCAGGCTTTGTATCATAATTGTATTATAATACAAGGCCTGCTGTATTACTATTGTTACCCATCCAATTAACTGTTGATAGTACTAATTTAAAATATTTGTACCGCAATATTTCGGAAGTCAAATGAGTTTAAAGAGTCGAATTCCGAGTAGCAGTTTGTTGGTTTTTATAGCTCTAATGCTAAATCTGGAA
>NZ_JTLD01000008.1 GCF_000798815.1 Alistipes sp. ZOR0009
TGTTGTCATGAGGTTGTCCATTTCCTGCGGATACTCCTATAAGCGCTGTATTCGGAACAACGTTTGTTGTTTGAGGAGTGTAATCTACATAGCTGTAAAGGACAGGAGCTCCAGTAGCCGTGGTGGCAAGTAAGTTAGACAGGAATACGGAAGGACTGGGAGTTTGGGTTGCTAACGACTGTTGGGTGTTTTCTTTCTTATCTGCATATGCCGTGTGGATGTGACTTGGCATATTGTTGTTGGTTATCGTTACTGTTTCTTTTCCTCCTTTTTGGCCAACTCTTTTTGAGGTGTTAGATGGATTGGCTCCCATTGGTACCATGCCCTGCAAGTTGGGTAGCGTAAAGTAGGTGCGCCCATCGGTATCTCCGTATTGGCCCCCGATTACTGCAAATAGAGCTTGGAAGGCTCTGACTTCCTGTCTGGAGCCATCGCAAAGTAACCAGTCCTCAGGAACGAAGTTGTACGGAAATGCTCGGATTTCTCCAATATATGCTTCCATAAATCTAATTTTTTAATTGTTACTCCTGTACGTTCATTAGTATCGTGTGGCAGCGAACGAATTCGCTGCTTTTTACTGTACGTAAATGGATATTGGGTCGCTGTAAATCAACTCTTCTTCCGTACCCTTGTAGGCGCAGCGTAAGGTGTACTGCTTGCCGGGAGTTAGTCCGCTTATCTTTTTCTTTCTAACGGTTGAGATGCTTAGCTGCCACTTGGAGATGTCTTCGGTTGCAGGCGCCTCGGTGTAGAAGAAGCAGTAAACGCGTACGCCTGCAAATGAGTCGACGCTGCAGGTTAGCTCGCCACTATTGTCGCCGCTTACCACCTTAAATCCGGTTGGTTTTGGGAGAACCCCTCTGGATATTGGTTCCTTGCTAAGCACAAAACCCGACGATTGTAAGACTTCTATATTACCGTTGGCCTGTAAGTTTACTTTTTGGCCAAGGTGGTGCATGTCATCCAGCACCAGCTCGCGGCATTCATTCTTTTTAAGGATGGCAATCGAGCTACCGTCTTTGGCATCTACGATGGCGTTATTTAGCGCCGTAATGTTCGCATTGAACTTGGTTAGCTCCTCCGGCTCTGTTTTTATGTAGGCATTATTGGTTAACCCTTTTTGCGCACATTGTGCTCTTGTTAGCAGCTCCGAGTCGCTAAGTTTAGCGTAGCTTGTGATGACTGTTGCGGTCATAATATTAAAAGCGTTAAATTAAATTGTTTTTGCGGTTTGTGTAAATTTATGGCAATTTGAAATAAAAAGCAACAAAATCTTAAATAAAATTATTTAACACTTGCTTTATGTTTGACTTTATTCTTCTCTTTATTACTCTATTTATATCGTTATAGGCGGTTTTATGCGCTTTTTGTTGCTTTGTTGCGTGTGCTTATATAGATATAGGTGTGGCTTACATTGTGCAATAATTTGAAAAATTTTTGGATAGTACGTGTGATTGCGAAATGGGTTAAATTTAACTTGGTGTTTAAAAGCGTGCTTTTGGACTATGTTTAAGCTATGTGCGATTTAATTTGGGGAATATTATACGAGTAGGGCTGCTTTTCTAGGTTGTATGCCTGAAAAATGAGCTTGTAGCGCTACCTTTCTATTTTTTAGGCTACCAAAAGTGAAAGGTTGTTTTTTGAAGGCTAATTTTGCGGAGCCGAGCGCAAATAGCAGGTCTCCGAAATCGTTTTGCAGGCCTCCGAAGCTAAATAGTAGGCCTCCGAAATTGTTTTGCAGACCTCCGAAATCATTTTGCAGGTCTCCGAAATGATTTTGCAGGCCTCCGAAACCAAAAGGCAGGTCTCCGAAATCGTTTTGCAGGTCTCCGAAACCAAAAGGGAGGCCTCCGAAATTGTTTTGCAGGCCTCCGAAACCAAAAAGTAGGCCTCCGAAATCGTTTTGGAGGTCTCCGAAATGATTTTTCCTACCTGCAAAAACAAAATGCAGATTATCAGCGGTTTGTCTTTTTAGGCGCATTTGAGGGTGCGCTAGAGGCTGTTGTAGGCCGGGTGATGAGCGGTTTAGCAGGCAGAAAAGATGGCGCTGTGTTAATCTTTTTTACTATTTTAGCAACGATATATAAACGCAGAAAATCAACTTACTACAACTATGTCTAACAGTAGCAGTCTGGAGCAAGCGCTCCGCCGCAGGGTGCTGGTGCTTGATGGCGCTATGGGTACGCAGATCCAGCGCTTTAAGCTTACCGAAGAGGACTACCGCGGCAGCCGATTTGCCAACATCTCCGCAAAGGTAAAAGGCAACAATGACCTGCTGGTTATCACCCAGCCGCAAATTATCGAGGGCATTCACGAGGAGTACCTTCGTGCCGGAGCCGATATCATCGAAACCAATACGTTTAACGCCAACGCCATCTCGATGGCCGACTACGAGATGCAGGACTTGGTGTACGAGATAAACGTGGAGGCGGCTCGCATTGCGCGCCGTGCCTGCGATAGGTTCTCGACGCCCGAGCGCCCGCGCTTTGTGGCTGGATCGATTGGGCCTACCAATAAAACGGCCTCCATGTCGCCCGATGTGAACAACCCCGCCTTCCGGGCCATCAGCTTCGATACGCTGGCGCGCGCCTACTACGAGCAGGTGAGCGGCCTAATGGACGGAGGTGCCGACATCCTTTTGGTTGAAACCATTTTTGATACGCTAAACGCCAAGGCCGCGCTGTTTGCCATAGAGCAGTACGGCGACGAGCATGGCATACATATACCCGTTATGGTATCGGGCACCATTACCGATGCCAGCGGACGCACCCTTTCGGGGCAAACGGCCGAGGCCTTTTTGGCGTCGGTGTCGCATGTAAACCTGCTTAGCGTGGGCTTTAACTGTGCGCTGGGCGCGCAGCAGCTCAAGCCTTACATTCAGGTGATAGCGGCAAAGGCGCCCTTCCATATTAGCGCGCATCCCAACGCTGGTTTGCCCAACCAGTTTGGCGAGTACGACCAGGGGCCCGATCAGATGGCCACCATCATCGAGGATTTTTTGAGGGATGGCCTGCTCAATATTATTGGGGGATGCTGCGGCACGTCGCCCGCCCACATTGCGGCCATTGCGCAGGTGGCCGAGCGCTACCAGCCTCGGGCTATCGAACCCAAGGAGCCGGTTACCACCTTTAGCGGCCTAGAGCCGGTTCGGGTAACCAAGGAGTCGAACTTTGTAAACATTGGCGAGCGTACCAACGTGGCGGGCTCCAAGATGTTTGCGCGCCTTATCCGCGAGGAGAAGTTCGAGCAGGCGCTTTCGGTGGCACAGGGGCAGGTAGAGGGTGGCGCACAGCTTATTGATGTGTGCATGGACGATGCGATGCTGGATGCCAAGGCGGCGATGGTTAACTTTCTTAACCTGATTGCCTCGGAGCCCGAAATTGCACGGCTACCTATCGTTATCGACTCGTCGAAGTGGGAGGTGCTGGAGGCCGGACTCAAATGCGTGCAGGGAAAGAGCGTGGTAAACTCCATCAGCCTAAAGGAGGGCGAGGAGGAGTTTCTTTACAAGGCTAAGCTGGTAAAGCGCTACGGTGCTGCCGCGGTGGTGATGCTTTTTGATGAGCGGGGCCAGGCCGATACCTACGAGCGTAAAATAGAGATTGCCGAGCGCTCGTATAAGCTGCTAACTCAGAAGGTGGGATTTCCGCCACAGGATATCATTTTTGACCCCAACATACTGGCCATTGCTACCGGCATAGAGGAGCACAACGGCTATGGGGTAAGCTACATAAAGGCGTGCGAGTGGATTAAGAAAAATTGTCCGCATGCCAAGATCAGCGGAGGGGTGAGCAACCTGTCGTTCAGCTTCCGCGGTAATGATACGGTTCGCGAGGCCATCCACTCGGTATTTCTGTACCACGCCATTAAGGCGGGGATGGATATGGGGATTGTGAACCCGGGCATGCTTCAGGTGTACGACGAGATTGAGCCCGACCTGCTAAAGCTGTGCGAGGACGCGGTGCTCAACCGCCGAAAGGATGCCACCGAGCGTCTGCTGGTGTACGCCGATAAGATAAAGTCGCAGGCTAAGGGCGAGCACGAGGAGGCGAAGAAGGATGCCTGGCGGGAGCAGCCCGTTGCCGAGAGGCTAAAGCACGCGCTAATTAAGGGCATCACCGAGCATATCGACGAGGATGTTGAGGAGGCGCGCCATAACTATCCTGCCGCGCTGCATGTCATTGAAGGGCCGCTTATGGATGGTATGAACGTGGTTGGCGACCTCTTTGGGGCAGGGAAGATGTTCCTGCCGCAGGTGGTGAAGAGCGCCCGCGTAATGAAGAAGGCTGTTGCCTACCTTACCCCTTATATTGAGGAGGAAAAGGCAAAGAATGGCGATTTAACATCGGCCGGAAAGGTGCTTATGGCTACCGTAAAGGGCGATGTACACGATATCGGTAAAAATATTGTTAGCGTGGTGCTGGCCTGTAACGGCTACGATATCATCGATCTAGGGGTGATGGTTCCTGCCGAAAAAATACTGGAGGAGGCCAAGGCTCACAACGTGGATGTTATCGGGCTAAGCGGACTTATCACCCCATCGTTGGATGAGATGGTAACCGTGGCCAAGGAGATGCGCCGCCAGGGCTTTAATGTGCCCGTAATACTGGGAGGCGCTACCACCAGCAAGATTCATACGGCGGTAAAGATTGCGCCCGAGTACGAAAATGGGATGGTGCACGTAAAGGACGCCTCGCGTGCGGTGGGCGTTGTGCGCAGCCTAATTTCGGAGGATAGGCAGCAGTATATCGATAGGATTAACGAGGAGTATACCTCCATGCGCGAGGAGCATAATCGCCGTAGGGGCGATAGCGAGTATGTGACGCTGGCCGAGGCGCGAAGTAACTGCATTAAGACAGATTGGGCGTCGCTACCAATAGATGCACCTAAGCAGCTCGGTACTTTTGTGCTGGAGGACTATCCGCTGGAGGAGCTGGCTCGCTATATCGATTGGACTTTCTTTTTCTTCTCGTGGGATATCAACGGGAAGTATCCAAAAATATTTAACGACCCCGTAAAGGGCGAAGAGGCTAAGAAGCTGCATGCCGATGCGCTGGTGCTGCTGCAGCGTATTGTAGACGAGAAGCTGTTTACGGCTAAAGGCGTTTATGCGCTGCTACCTGCCAACAGCGTAGACGAGGATGTGGCGGTTTACGGCACATCGGGCGAGGAGGTGGCGCGCTATCGCTTCCTTCGTAACCAGGAGCGACGCGGCGAGGATAAAAAGCCCAACTTCTCGTTGGCCGACTACATTGCGCCAAAGAGCAGCGGCCGAACCGACTATATCGGAACCTTTGCCGTTACGGTGCACGGCGCCGACGAGCTGGTAAAGGAGTTTGAGGCAATGCACGACGACTATAGCGCAATAATGGCCAAGGTGCTAGCCGATAGGCTTGCAGAAGCATTTGCCGAGCGCCTGCACGAGCGCGTACGCAAGGAGTTTTGGGGATACTCTCCCGTAGAAGAGCTGCCGTTGGAGGAGCTGCTGCACGAAGAGTATCGCGGCACACGTCCTGCTGCTGGCTACCCTTCGTGTCCCGAGCATAGTGAAAAGCGCGTAATATTCGATTTGCTGCAGGCCGAAAAGCATATCGGCGCCAAGCTTACCGAAAACTGCGCAATGTGGCCGGGAGCATCGGTAAGCGGTTGGTACTTTGCGCATCCCGAATCGACCTACTTTAACCTTGGCCGCATAACCAAGGAGCAGGTGGAGCTGTATGCTACCCGCAAGGGTATATCGCTTTCGGAGGCGGAGAGGCTGCTGAGACCGAATCTGGGGTATTAGAAAAATCAACACAGAGACACGGAGACGCAGAGGGCACAGGCTTTTTTTGTATTAGCTACAAAAATGGGCGTTACTCTGTAAAAATTGCTCACATCTGTGTTCTACTTATATTCAAACTCTGCGGACTCTGTGACTCTGAGTCTCTGTGTTAAAGAAAAAGAAGAAAGCAATGAAAGTAATTGACATCATAAATAGGGCGCAGTCGACATTGTTTACGTTTGAGCTGCTGCCACCGTTAAAGGGGGCTTCCTTTAGTGAGATAGAGGAAACCATTGAGCCGTTGGTGCATTACGCCCCTTCGTATATTAATGTAACCTACCATCGTCCCGAGGTGGTGCTTAAGGAGCAGCCTAGCGGGCTGCTGGAGCGCCGCATTATAAAGAAACGTCCCGGTACGGTTGGCGTTTCGGCGGGTATTAAGTATAAGTATGGAATAGACGTAGTGCCGCATCTGATTTGCGGTAGCTTTACGCGCGAGGAGACCGAGGATGCGCTAATAGACCTGAACTTTTTGGGAATTGACAACGTCCTAGCCCTACGCGGTGACGCCGAAAAGGGGGCAAAGTCGTTTCAGTCGGAGCCGGGCGGTAATAAGCTGGCTATCGATTTGGTGAAGCAGGTAAACGGTCTTAATCATGGGAAATATGTAGATCCCGAAACGCCCCATATTCATCAAACAGACTTCTGTATTGGCGTTGCAGGCTACCCCGAAAAGCATTCGGAAGCTCCAAACTTGGAAACCGATCTTTTAAATCTGAAGGCAAAGGTTGACGCTGGTGCCCACTACATTGTAACGCAGATGTTTTTTGACAACCAGAAGTTTTTTCAATTTGTAGAGCAGTGTCGGGCCATAGGTATTAACGTACCTATCATTCCAGGCATCAAACCAATATCTATGAAAAAGCATTTAACGATGCTGCCTCAGATATTTCATATCGATTTGCCGCAAGATTTGGTGGAGGCTGTAGGCCGCTGCAAAAATAACGAAGAGGTGCGTCAGGTTGGTGTCGAGTGGGGAATTGCTCAAAGTAAGGAGCTGAAGGAGGCGGGAGTTCCGGTGCTTCACTACTACACCATGGGTAAGCCCGACAATATCGAGAAAATAGTAAAGGAGGTTTTTTAACCTCCTTTTTTTTAGTTGAATATCACCGTAACCTTTTTCTGGGGATACTGTATTTGTGCAAACCGTTCGATTTGTTTCTTGGTTGCTGGCGGCAGCTTTTCTTTTGCCTTAATGAGTATGCAGATCTCTGAACTGGTGTTGCTACTTGTAGCGCTAATTGCTGCAACACCAACGCCAACTACCTGTGGCGAAATGGCGTTTAGCTGCTTGGCAAGGAGGGTATTCTGCTTGCCCTGATCTACCGCCTCCCTCTCCTTTGCGTGTAGCAACTGGCTTACTTTATTTAGCGAGTCGTTTAGCTGGGTAATCATTAAATCCTTCTTCTGCATCTCGGTGTTTAGGTTGCTTTGCTTGCTGCTAATGAGCTCGTCGATACCTTTAAACACGAGGGTGGTTTTGGGAATCTTGTACGTGCTCAGCTCCTTCCGAAGGTTCTTCTTTTGATTCTCGGATGGAGAGTTCATTAGGTATAGCTCTACCGTTCTGTTGTTGTAGGAGACTTTTTTCGAGAGTACGACAATGTTATTCTCCGTGAGCTCGTTTTTAATGAAAAGGTTTACCTGCTGCTCGTACACGTTGCGAAGAACGAGGGTGTAGGCTAAGTAAATGCTTGGTAAAATTGTGGCTATAAGAATAATGGCAACAATCCGGTTGACATGCTTGGTTTCCTTTGCGTTGGGATATCGAAGGATGGGCATCTTAAGTAAAAACTTGGAGACGGCAAGCGATGCAAAGGCAATCATTACCGTATTGATGGTAAATAGGTACATGGCTCCAGCAAAGTAGCTAATGTTGCCTGTTGCAATGCCATATCCTGCAGTACAGAGGGGAGGCATTAGCGCGGTGGCGATTGCTACTCCGGGTATAACATTGCTTTTTTCCTTTTGTCCGTTGCTAATCATCCCCACAGTTCCACCAAAGAATGCAATTAGCACATCGTATATGGTTGGAAAGGTGCGGGCGGTAAGCTCTGCAGTGGGCTCTTTGAGCGGCGATACGAAGAAGTAAAACGCCGAGATAACGAGGCTGATGACCACAAATAGAACAAAGTTTTTCCATGCAAAACGGAGCAGCGGCAGGTTAAAGGTGGCAACGGATAGGCCGATGGCAATTATCGGCCCCATAAGAGGGGAAACCAGCATTGCCCCAATTATAACAGCTGTAGAGTTGGTGTTTAACCCCAACGATGCAATAAAGATTGCGCCAATTAGCGCCCATAGGTTAACGCCTTTAAATATAGTGCCCTGCTTTACGCTTTCTTGTATAAGCGAGGAGTCTTGTGTGTTTGGGTGAATGTCAAAGTAGTGCTTTAGCAACTCTCGCCAAGAAAACCGTCCTTCGCGATTGTCCTCTTTAATGAAATTGTGTGGCATCTCAGAATCTTTTAGTCTGTTATAAAATTAAGGCATTTTTTGGTGAGGATGAATACTTGTGTCTAGTAAAGTACAAAATAGAAAGATAGCCTCTTACTAGTGGTGGGCGTAAAGATTTAAATGATTTTGCTACTTTAGAGAAATTTACTTTTGATGGAGCATCTAATAGAATACGGTTATGTAGGCTTATTTCTGGCAGCATTTATTGCCGCTACATTTATTCCCATGAGTTCGGAGGTGGTGTTTGTAGGATTGCTCATTGCCGGCGCTAATCCTATATTTGCAACCATTGCCGCAACTGCCGGAAATACGCTAGGTGGGATGCTTGGTTACATACTTGGCTTTTTAGGCAAGTGGGAGTGGGTGGAGAAGTACTTTAAGGTAAAGGAGGCAACGCTCGAGAAATGGAGCGGAACCATCAAAAAGTATGGAGCCGTAATGGCCTTCTTCTCGTGGCTGCCAGGTATTGGCGATTTTATTCCGGTTGTATTGGGCTTCATGAAAACATCGAAGTGGCTGGTACTGGGGTATATGATTTTGGGAAAGGCAACTCGTTACACCATTTGGGCTTTTCTTACAGTTCATGGCGTTAAATTGTTTAATGGAATATTTTAGTTGACAGATATGGATAAGGTTTACGAGCTAGAAATGCAGGTTCGCGACTATGAGTGCGACATTCAGGGAATTGTTAATAATGCAGTTTACCAAAACTACTTAGAACATTGTAGGCACGAGTTTCTTAATGAGGTTGGGCTAAACTTTGCGCAGCTGCATAACGATGGTATAGATGCGGTAGTTATTCGGGTAGAAATGGACTATAAGCAATCCTTACGACCAGGCGACAAGTTTTTGGTAACCCTTGGTATGCACAAGGAGGGGCGTTTACGTTTTGTTTTTGATCAAAACATAATCCGCAAAAGCGATGGTAAGGTGGCTATACAGGCAAAGGTAACAGGCGTCTTAACAAAAAATGGAAGGCCAATTGCTCCAACCTTGTTTGATGAGGTGCTAACGGCACAAGGGTATACCTTTAATGAACTGTAGTTAATAGGCCAGTAGGATAGCTAGCTATCCTGATTCTTGAATTATCTTTCGTATCTTTGTCAAAATTTTAATTAGATGGATTCAACAAGACAGCTCAAAATAGGCCGATTAATACAAAAGGACTTAGGTGAGCTAATTCAACGTCAAGGTTTAGCCGCCTACGACGGGGCAATGGTAACGGTTACCGCTGTGCGTGTTTCGCCAGATTTAGGTTTTGCGAAGGTGTATGTAAGCGTTTTTCCATCCAATAAGGCTAAGGACGTTAAGGTTAAGTTAGACGAGAATGCAAAGGATCTTAGATTTGAGTTGGGCCAACGCGTGCGCCATCAGCTTCGTATTGTACCCGAGATTGCATTCTATATTGATGATTCGTTAGATTACGTAGAGCGTATTGACAACCTGTTGAAATAGGAGTTAAGGGATTCCCTTCCATAGGTTGCAGAGGCGATTTTAATCAGCAGTTAGAAAAGGTTATTTCAGATCCTCTGCTGCGCCTCTTAAAGCGTCTAATCCGTAAATACGCTTGTTTTACACTTGATATGCAACTTGTACGTTTTATAAATTAGGCTGTGGAAGTGGAATCTTGCAAGAATACTTATTGTGAAAGCCATTAAACTAAGATAATGAATTTGCCATTTTTCCTTGCTAAAAGGTATCTCTTCTCAAAGAAGAAGCATTCGTCAATCAATATCATGTCGATGATAAGTTTGGTTGGAGTAGCAGTGGGAGCGATGGCCTTAGTCGTTGTCTTGTCGGTTTATAATGGCTTTGACAGCTATATCCGTTCGATGTATAGCACCTTCGATCCGGAGTTGAAGATTACTCCGGCGGAAGGGAAGTACTTCAGCTACGATGAGGCGCTAAACCATCGGCTGCACTCTGTAAAAGGTGTACAGTCGGTTAGTCGTACTATCGAGGAGAATGCGCTTGTAAAATATGCCGATAAGCAGCAGGTGGTAACCATAAAGGGGGTTGACTCGTCCTACCAGCATGTTGTGGGGATTGACTCGATGCTTGCTGTTGGTCGCTTCGATCTTACAAAAGGCGATATTAATCAGGCGTCTGTGGGGTTGATGATTGCCCAGTCGTTAGGTGTCGGGGTAAACTTTATGAACCCGCTGTACCTGTACTTGCCCAACCCATCGGCTCAGGATGCCGCTTCGCCCGATGCCTTAATTCAAAGCTACGTGTTTCCTTCGTCGGTATTCGAAACCAACCTCGAATACGATATGAAGTATGTTTTTGTACCCATACGGGTTTTGGATACGATTTTTCATTTTACGAATGAAACGTCTGCCTTGGAGTTGAAGATAAAGCCTGGTGCTAACTTGACCGAGGTTTATGCTGCGGTTAAGTCGGAGCTGGGCCCTGCATTTGTTGTAAAGGATCGGTTTATGCAAAATGAGGTGCTTTTTCGGATTATGAAGTCGGAAAAGTGGATCATCTACCTCATCTTATCATTGATTTTAATTGTAGCTTCATTTAATATTATTGGCTCGCTTTCGATGCTAATGCTCGATAAAACGGAGGACGTGAAGATCTTGCGATCGATGGGCGCTTCTCCGAAGCTCTTGGAGCGAACTTTTTTCTTGTCTGGCTGGCTAATATCGATTGTAGGGGCGGCTGTTGGGGTTGTTTTAGGGTTGCTTGTTTCGTTGGCACAGCAGCACTTTAAGCTGGTAAAACTTTACACCGAGGGGAATTTTGTGCTCGATGCCTATCCCGTACAGATACAACCTTTAGATTTGCTGTATGTTTTTGTAACGGTTGTGGGGATCGGCTTTTTTGCCGCTCGTTACCCTATTTCAACGTTAAAAAAGTCTGTTTCTTAACGAGCATGACTGGCAATACATCAAATGTTAAATAAAATACGCTACTAATTGCGGAAAATATAGCCGTAAGTTTTGAATTAACGTTTCCATATGTTAAATTCGTGCAGAGATGTTGTATGCACAACATTTTCGAGTATAGGGGATTAGCTTTATTAAATACAAACCACTTTTGGGATGGGATTTATAAATAGGTGCGCCAAGGTTATTCTTGTTGGGATATTTGGGCTGTTGTGTGTTAGTGGATTGGCTCAAGAAAGATTTTGGGTTGGCGGCAGTGGTAGCTGGAATGATCCAAATCACTGGTCGTACACATCAGGAGGCAAGGGTGGTGCTGCAATTCCTACAGGGAATGATGTAGTTAGTATTGATAGAAATTCATTTTTAATGGATGGAGTTATTGCTCTTTCTGGAAATGTATCTGTCAAGGAACTTCACTGGTCGGATGCCGCTGCAAATTCTGGACTTCAAGGTAACTACGAAATAAACGTAAACGGTTCTTCCAATTTTTCATCTAAACAAAGTTGGGCAGGAACACTCCGATTTACATCTAACGAGAGTGCTTATGTTGCCTTTTCATCAACAAAGCTTGCCTTAAATCTTATATTTGAACCTCAAGCAAATTACTCTTTTGTAACAGGGGTATCAACTAGTGGAAAGGTAGAAGTAAAAGGTTCGAGTGTTAACTTTATGAATCGAACTATAAAGGCTAATCCTTTAGTTGCTTCGGCTTCAGTTAAAACCACTGCAAGAACAGGGTTCTTCAAGTCAACGAATTCCAATAGTGGGAAATACAAAATCACGGCTTCTGTTGTTGACGCTAAATGTCCAGGAGGTAAAGATGGTAAGATATCCATTGATCTTGTTGAAAACGGAACGCCCCCCTATACCTATCAATGGCGATATGCTAATAATAAAGATATTCCTGGAGCAACATCTTCTGTGCTAGACAATCTAGCCGCGGGAGATTATATTGCTAAGATTGGCGAAGCTACAGGTGATTATGACCTTATTAAAATTCACGTGTCCGACCCTGTGGATATTGAATTTAAGGATTTGATAATAGTAGAGCCAACATGTAACGGCTCTTCGACAGGTAGTTTAAAACTTTCTTTAGCGGGTGGAACGTCTCCATATACCTACTCTATAAATAATGGAGTCTCTTATTCTCCAACTCCTGTTTATAGTATTTCAGCAACAGGACTTTCAGCAGGGACTTATGGCTTATTGATTAAGGATAAGAACTTATGCGATTACACCTATCCAAACAACCCGATTGTTATTAATCAGCCTGCTGCAATTAACCTTACGCTAGCTGCAACCGATGTGTCGGTTTGCTTTGGGAATAACGATGGAACCATTACAGCAACCGCAACAGGTGGCTTAGGTGCGTTGGAGTATTCGAAAGACGGAGGCCCTTTTTCTCCTGCTGGTACATTTACAGGACTAATAGCGGGAACATATACCATAACGGCTCGTAGCTCTGTCGATCACGCTTGTGTTGCTTCTAAAACAATTACCGTAAATCAGCCCGTGAAACTTTCGGCATCTGTTACCGCAAATCCAGTTTCTGGATGTAGCGCAACACCCGATGGGCAAATTATTATAAGCAACGAACAAGGCGGTTCAGGCGTATATGATTATACCGTTGATGGCGGTAAAAGTTGGGCTACATCTGGCACATTCACTGGATTATCAGCCAGTACCTATAATGTTATGATTAGGGATAGGAACAACCCTACATGCCAAATGCCAATCAACCCGGCTTTGGTTTTGACTGCAAAACCAGCATTGACTGCTACCTATACTTCTACTAACGTAACCTGTAATGGTTCTGCAAATGGAACTATTACTTTTGCCAATCCGCAAGGCGGTTCGGGGGTATACGAGTATAATGTTTCAGGTACATGGGTTCCTACTCCTAATTTTATCAACCTAGCACCTAATACCTACACGCTTCAAATTAGGGATAAGAATAGTATAACCTGTTTTAAAACGTTGGGTACTGTAAAAATAACAGAACCAGCAGCGCTTAGCGCAACCATAAGTAAAACGGACGTAACAGGATGCTATAATGCCAATAATGGGACAATTACCATAAAAAATTCGGCAGGCGGTTCTGGTCAATATGAATATTCTGTTGATGGAGTAAAGTGGGATGTCGCCTCGACGATTACAGGGTTATTTGCTGGATCCTATCCGGTATCTATGCGAGATAAACTTGCTATAACATGTGTAAAGCCACTTGGTACACTGGTTATAACTGCACCTGTGAAGATTACAGCCGCTTTTACTAAGGTTGATGTTACTGGATGCGCCGGGAATAATAATGGAAGTATTACGTTTAAAAGCGTAACAGGTGGCTCGGGTCAGTATGAGTATTCTGTTGACAATGGTGGTTCGTGGTCTCCTAATGCTGCTTTTAATGGTTTATTTGCAAAAACATACACCCTTGTCGTTAGAGATAAGGTTACTCCGACATGTACTTCTCCCATAGGTGTAGCTAACATAATAGAACCATCACCAATGTCGGCTACGGTTTCTCAAACCAACATTACTTGTTTTGGAACCTCTACAGGCACAATCACGGTTACCAATCCGAAAGGTGGATCAGGGACATACAGATATTCTAGAGATGGGGGAGGAACTTGGCAGACAGCAGGAACTTTTACTAGTTTACCTGCTGGAACTTACCAGATGGCAATTCAAGATGCAGCTAATCTGACTTGTACTAAAAATTTGATAGCAATAACGATTACTCAATCAGCTGCTATAACTGCGACAGTAAATGTTACGAATGTCGCTAAATGCTTTGGAGATGCAACAGGAGCAATCACAGTTATTAATCCGGTGGGCGGAAGCGGAAATTACGAGTATTCGAAGGATGGAACAACTTGGGATGTTTTAAATTCTTTCCCTAATCTTCTCGCTGGAACCCATCCAATTTTTATACGCGATGTCGCAAACAAGACCTGTAGCGTAAAGTTGGGTGACTATAAGGTTGATCAACCAGCAAATATTGTAATAAATTCGATTGATACGGTTGATCCTAAGTGTTTTGGTGAGAGTAATGGATCTATTACTGTAAATGCTACCGGTGGAACTGCTCCGTTAAGCTATTCTTCAAATGGTGGGCCGTCTCAATTCCCTAACCTATTCCCGAATTTAGCAGCAGGTTCATTTACTATTACAGTAAAGGATAATGCTGGCTGTACAAAGCAATCGGATGTTACGCTAAATAATCCTGGCAAAATAGTACCTGCAGTTACAAAAGTTGATGTAAACTGCGCTGGTCCAAATACTGGGCAAATAGATATTACAGTTACAGGAGGGAAAGCTCCATATTTATACTCAATAAAAGGAGGAACAACAGGAACTTATGGTCCAACAGCTTCTTTTACTGGGATTGCTGCAGGAGATTATAATGTGAGAGTTAAAGACGCTAATGGCTGTGAATCAGATATAGTGACAGTGTCTATTAAAGGAGCTGTAGCTCTAGATGTTACGGCTTCGACCGTTGATGTAAAGCCTTGTAGTGGAGATAAAACGGGATCTATAAACCTTACAATCAATTCGGGAACGGCTCCCTATCAATATAATATAGGTGCTGGAAACAAACCTTTAACTGGAACTTCAATTACAGGACTTGCTGCTGGTAACTATAATCTTACGATTACAGATGGGGCTGGATGTGTTAAAAACATTGGTAATGTTACCGTTGGAGAACCAGCTCCTATTACAGCCATAGCCACCGTTACTGATGTTACAGGTTGCTCTACTAGCAAGACTGGAAGTATCTTTATTGCAGCCGGTGGAGGTGTTACTCCTTTGTTCTACTCGAAGGATAATGGGGTTAGCTATGGCCCAAGTAACAATTTTACGGACTTATCTGCAGATACATATTCTATCAAGGTAAAAGATGCAAATGGGTGTATTTTTACGGTTGGAGATAAGGTCGTTAAAGCACCTAATGCATTGACAATCGATTTGGCCGCAACTACTACCACAAATGTAAAATGTAACGGAGATAAGACTGGAACTGTAACTATTGTTGCATCAGGAGGTGTGGCTCCTTTGTCTTATACGGTTAATACTAACCCATATACTCCGTCTAATAAGATAGGAGGTTTAGGTGCTGGTTCGTATACCATTAAAGTTAAGGATAATGGCGGATGTGAGCAAACTGCGCCAATAAATATAACAGAACCGAATGCAATTGTGCCTAATGTACAGGCATTTAATATTAGCTGTAGTGGACTTAACGACGGACGTATATTAGTTGCTCCAACAGGAGGAACACCTGGATATACCGTAACCTTAAATCCCGTGGCACCTTTTGTAAGTGGAGCGTTCTCTAATCTTGTAAAGGGTAATTATACCGTTACGGTAACTGATGCTAATAGCTGTGCGGTTACAAAAGATGTGACACTAAATCAGCCAACTCCAATTACTATCACTTCGCATAATTTTACAAATCCAACATGCAGTGCTGCAGGGACTATTACAGTGGTAGCGGCAGGAGGTACAAACCCGTTGAAGTATAGCTTAGTTAAAGGAGGTGCCCCTATTGCTACGAATGCTGATGGTAAATTCACGAATGTTGCAGCGGGCGTTTATACCGTTGAGGTTACTGATGCGAATAATTGTGCTAAGGTTGCTACTCCAACTATTACGCTAACATCTCCATCGTCTATCTCTTTTAGCAATATTGTAGCTCCTGCTATAACCTGTAATGGAGGAACATCTACCATTTCACTTACAGTTTCTGGAATTGTAGGCACACCTACAGTTGTTATTACAAAGGGTGGTGTTCCAATTCCTGCTCCTACAGTAAATAAAGCAGGTGCTAATTATACAATTACGACAGGGAATCTAGCTGGCGGAAATTATATAGTTTCTGTTTCAGATAGTAACGATCCTACCTGTAAGCAAACTCAAGCAGTGGATATTGTTGAGCCAGCACCTCTGGTTTTAGGAACTCCAGTTGTAGTTCCTCCTTCGGCTGGCAATGCTAATGGAAGTATTTCTGTAATTGCAACGGGAGGAACAGCGCCTTACACCTATAAGCTTACTCCTAGTGGAGCTACGAATGCAACAGGTATATTTAGTAATCTGGGTGTAGGAAATTACACAATTTCGGTAAGTGATGTTAAGGGTTGTGGTCCTGTTACTGTAGATGTAACCTTGGCAAACCTAACGGCAACATTATCGCCTACTGATATCAATTGTAATGGCGCAAAAGATGGTAAAATTGATGTTACAATAGCAGGAGGTGTGGCTCCTTACGATATTAAGGTAACCTATCCTGATGCTTCAGTTAAGAACTATACATCTCCAACTGCAACCTATCAAATTACGGGGTTAGACAAAGGAAATTACTCATTGGTGATTACCGATGTGAATGGTACGTCAGTTACTAAGTCGGCAACTATTAATGAGCCCGCTAAGCTTGCTATTGCTTTGCAAAATGCAACAGCAACGTTATGTTCTGGTGCTGCTACCGGCAAAGTTGATGTCGCTGTAAATGGGGGCACTAATCCTTACATTATATCTTGGACAGGGGATAATGCTGGAGTTCCAGTTATAGGTGGTACGTTAGTAGGACAAACAATAACCAATTTAGCACCTGCTAGCTATATTGTTACGGTTACAGATAGTAAAGGTTGTGCTGCTACGGCCAACCATACAATAGCAGCAAATCCAGCCCTGAACATGACGGTTAAATCAGCCAACCCTGTTTGTGGAAATCCGACATCTGGAACAATAACGCTTACAGCGACAGGAGGTACGGCGCCTTACTCTTATGCTAATGATGGCATTGCATTTAATAATACAACTGGATTATATACTGCTTTAACTGCGGGGACTTACACCGTAGCCGTTAAGGATGGAGCGGGGTGTGAATCGGCACCTCAGACCGTTGTTTTAACAACTCCAACTGCTATAAATATAGCGTCTGTAGTTAAGACTGATACCAAATGTGCCATAGGAGGTACTATTACAGTTACGGCGGCCGGAGGAAGTGGTGTCTTTACTTATAATCTTTTAAGAGCAGGAAGTAAGGTGTTGGTTTCGTCTAATACAAACGGCTTATTTACTGATGTTGCTTTGGGGAACTACTTGGTCGAGGTAACAGATGGGGGAACTTGTCCTGCAACTTGGCCCACAACAATTTCTATTGTAAGCGGAGGTGGATCTACCAAAATCAAGGTGATTAACTATACCGTCGATAATATTAAATGTTTTGGCGATAAGGGACGGGCTGTAATCAATGTCTCGGGCGTACAAGGTGCACTGACTTGTGTCTTCGTCAACAAGGTTACAGGTGTTACCTTAACCGAAGGTGTTGACTATACCTTTAAGTCAACTCCAGGAGCCAATGCTGGAGAATTTACAATAGAGGTAAGTGGGTTTAGTTCTGGAAACTATAATATGTTTATCAGCGACGATAACGCTTGTCCGCAAAAATTCCCATTTGGGATTTCGGGGCCTGCATTATTGAAATTTGATTCTCTGACGAAGGTAGATCCGTCTTCTAAATCATCCGCAGATGGAACTATAACTGCGGTTGTTTCTGGAGGGGTTAAACCATACACGTATAAATTAGAAGGAACCACGCTAACTAGTACAACTGGTATTTTTACGGGATTAAATCCAGGGAAGTATAAGGTTGTTGTAGAAGATAAAAACCACTGTTTAGCAGTAAGCGACGAGATAGAGCTGATTGCAAAATCAAATCTAAGTATTGATGACGTTATTCTGGTTAACCCTAAATGTCATGCCGAGCAAAATGGATCTATTGATATTTATGCTTCTGGTGGTAGTGGCGTAATGAAATACTCTATCGATAACGGTAAAAATTTTGGGCCAGATCATCTATTCCCGAATCTGAAGGCCGGTGTTTACGATATCATTGTAGAAGATGCATTGGGCGTACGTGCTACCAAGCAGGTAACTTTGGTTGATCCAGACGCAATTGTTGTTAAGGTGGTGAAGTTGGTAACTCCATCAGCAGATGGCGCCTATAATGGAAGTATTGTGGTAATTGCTACAGGTGGCTCTGGTTTGTACAGCTACTCGTTAGTTAATGCTGATACCGGGACCGAACTATCTAATGCTACTACAGGTAGTGTCGAAGTTAACTTTAACAAGCTTCCTAGTGGTAACTATAAGGTTATTGTTACTGACGAAAATGGATGTGTTGGAGAGGTTGGACCAATTGCTCTAGAGGAGTTAAAGTTGGATGTTACAGTTACTGATGTTAAATGTAGCACCGATAAGTTTGGTAAGCTTGATATAGCCGTTAAGGGCGGTGTTGAACCTTTCAAACTGACATGGCAACCTAAGGGTGGTACTGTTAATGGTCCATTTGATGTTGTTGCACGAGCATTTAGCATTACTGATCTGGCAGCAGGGGATTACGTTCTTTCTGTTACTGATGCAACAAACTCTGTTTATACTACTACTGTTACCATAAAGAGTCCAGTTGCATTGGTTGCAAATGTTAAGAATGCTACTACTCCTATTTGTGCTGGTACTACAGATGGTACCGTGGAGCTTGATGTTACAGGCGGTAAGCCAGTCTATACGATAACATGGGCAGCAGAAACTCCAAATCCGGGAAGTCCTGCTTCTGTTGCGGGAAATATAATCTCAGGATTACATCCTTCTAAGTATGCAATTACGGTAACAGATGCTAACGGTTGTAGTACGGTTGTAAATACCGAAATTGCAAGCTATCCAGCGATAGTGATTGATAAGGTTGATGCTGTTCAACCAAAATGTAATGGGAATCTAGGTTCTGTAAATATTACGGCATCTGGTGGTGTTGGTGAGTTAACGTACTCTACTGTTGTGGCAGGTAAGCCTGTAACTAACAAAACAGGGCAATTCTCTGATTTGCCGGCTGGTACCTATACCATTAGCATAACGGATACCAAAGCATGCGTAAAGAAGAGTGCAGATGTTGTTATTGTAGAGCCTGCTGCAATCGTTCTTACTATAGCTGAAGCATTGAACCAAACTTGTACTTCGAAGGGTAAGATAGTTGCAGTTGCTGCTGGTGGTGTAGGTAAAATAACCTATTCTATTGGAGCAAAAACTAATGATACAGGTATTTTCGACGATCTTGATGCTGGGAAGTTTACCGTAACGGCTACAGACGAAACAGGCTGTTCTGCCTCTAAGGAGGTGGAGATAATTTCTACCGCAACTTTGAAAATTACCAATTTAAAGGTTGTTGATGTTAAGTGTTTTGGTGGTTCTACAGGACAGATTACTTTTAATGTAGAAGGAGCTTCGGCTGGATTGGTTGTTACTGCAAACGGTAATGTATTGACTCCTGATGCTGCAAATCTTTACACCGTAGATAACCTTAAGGTTGGTGTTGCTACTATTGAAATTAAAGATGGTTCTGGATGTAGCATATCCGAGCAGCACAATATTGCTGAGCCAACAGAGGTAAAGGCAACCATAAAAGTTACCAAGGTTCCTGCCAACCCTACAGATAAAAGCGGAAGTATAGAAGTAGTTGCAACAGGAGGTAGCGGTTTGTACAAGATTACCTGCTTAGACAAGGCTTCTGGTTCTGAACTTTCGTTTGTAGTTATTGGAGAGGGAATTCCATTTATATCTGATAAGTTACTCTTGGGTACTTACACCATTTTGGTAGAGGACGAAAAAGGTTGTTCGTTTACAGGCGATATCACCATTGGTGCAATAGCAGCCGAGGCTAAGGGTATTGGCGGAAACTGTAAAGATCCTAAAGGTTCTATAGAGGTAACCATTACGAATGGGGCAAAACCATACACGGTGACATATACAAAGAAAGGTGATCCGACAATCCTTGATACTAAGGTTGGAGATGATGCTAAGGTTACGTTTGCTGGTGTTGATCCTGGTGATTATACCGTAAAGGTTGTTGATAATAGCAACTTCGAGGTTACTTTAGATGTTACCGTTCCTGTATATACTGCACCAGCAATCGGTTTAGTTGCCAAATGTTTTGTAAATGGAGAATATTATATCGAGATAAAGGTCCCAGACGGGTTAAAGAACTACACAGTTAAGTGTACCGATGCTGATGGCGTTGTATATGCAGCTTACGATCCTGTAAGACATAGAATAACCGCACTTCAGCCTAGTAAAACGTATACCATATATGTGGTTGATGAGTTTGGCTGCGAATCGGATAAGCTAACGGTAGATATTGCAACCCTTACAGAGCTGAAAATGCTCGATGAGACTGTTACAAATGTTCTATGTAGAGGTGCTGCTACTGGTGCTATTACTCTTAAAGCTTCTGGCGGAACAGATCCGTTGAAGTATGAGCTGACTCCTAAAGGATCGGCAGGAACTTGGGTGGATAGTCCAGTATTTATAAATCTAAAAGCGCAAGTATATACCGCATATGTTGGCGATGCAGCTGGCTGTTTTGTCGATAAAGACATAACGATTACCGAACCTGATACTAAAATTACTCTAGCGTTAGATTTGGCAACCAGTAATATAAATACTTGGTGTGCAACGAGTCCTGCTGGTGTTATTTCTTATGATATTAAGGATGGAGTCCCTGGGTATGATGTGTATTTATTTAAGGATAAGATCGAGATTTCGAAGAAAACATTGACAGACGCTGGAAATGTGAAGTTTGATATGCTTAAAGAGGGCACTTATGCGATTATTGCCACCGATAAAAACGGATGTAATCAGTTTGATGAGGTAAAAGTGACTGGAGAGCATATTGTTGTTGGTGATGCAGTTGTCGGTTCAGAATGTAAGCGTTTTGTAAATAAGGATGATGCCCAAAAATTGGGAGGATCAATAGAGATCAAGTCAATTGGAGGAAATTTTGCTACTGATGCTACCTACTTCTTTAAGAAAGAGGCTGGGTTTGCGCTGGACACTCCTGTTACACCTAATGATGGCTTACAGGGAGATGGGTTTTATCCATTTACTGCAGGAACCTCACGTACGATTTCTCAGCTTTCGGGATTATCTTATACCGTTATGTATCGCGTGGTAGAAGCAAGAGGCGTATGCGAGGAAGGTAAGTCTTATAAGATTACTGTAAAACCCGAAAACGATTTTGAAGCGTTTGCATATCCTAAAGAAGCTTTGGTATGCCTTAACTCTAATGTAACTTATGGCGGAGGCATCAATGCATCGGAGCAAGCTCAAGCGGATGAGGTTATTTTTAATGGAGAGAAAAAGGCTAATCGCTATTTCTGTTCTTGGAGTAACCTTCCAAGTAGTCCAGAGTATATAAAAACTTATAAAGAGACTCTTGGTAAGGATTTTCAGGATCAGGTTTTCCAAACGGTAAAGATCACGAAGGATCAGCTCGACGAAGATAGAAAGGTCAAGAATCGCTACATCTTTAAGGTGGTAAACCATTCGAATCTCTGCTACGATGTAGATACCACTAGCGTTATGGTATACCCATTCCTTGACCCTTACTTGCGCACGTCTGCCATTCCTTCTTTAGATAAGGGCGGGTTGAATGTGCAAGCAATCAGAATTCCGAAGGATCAGGAGCAGGAGGTTCGCCTTATCCCTAGGCATACAGATGCTCCTTACTCCAGCATCACTTGGATGCCAGAAAATGTGAGTTGGTTGAATATGGTGAAATCGGATGACCAAGTGGCCATTGTGAATTCTAAGTTTACAAATCCATTCGAGGTGATTACGGTTACTGTTAATACGCTGTTTTGTACCGAGGTGCTTAATTTGCTAGTTTATCCTCAAAGTGGTATTAATCCACCTAATGCCATAACTCCAAATGGAGATGGATTTAACGACACTTGGCGTGTGGTATTTGACGAGGAGCTGCTAGAGTATCCTAACTTGGAGGTAGAGATATTCAACCGATGGGGATCGCTCATTTACCATGCTAAGCCGTATAAAAATAACTGGGATGGACGCCACAATGGTACCGAATTGCCAACAGGAACGTACTACTATGTTATTAAGCCTAACCGCGGTAATTTACCTCCTGTGACGGGTTCTGTATCTATTATACGATAATAATACTGCAAGCTATGAAGAGATATTTAAAAATAACCATTACGATACTCGCGGTATTAATCTGGCTGCCGGATGTAAAAGCCCAGCAGGATCCACAGCTCTCGCAGTATATGTGGAATCCCTACACGCTTAATCCAGCAGTGGCAGGTACGCTGGGCAGCTACCAGGTTCGTGTAAACAGCCGTTTTCAGTGGACCGGTATAAACGGTGCTCCTCAAACCTACCAGCTTGCTGCTTATGGACCTTCCGTAACCAAGCGTATGGGGTGGGGAGGTCAGCTGTACAGCGATATGGTTGGGCCAATTAATACTACGGCTTTTTTGCTCTCTTACGCCTATAATGTGCAGCTAACAGAGGAATTTTCTTTGTCAGCGGGTCTGTCGTTAGGGGGCTTGCAGTATAAGGTGGATGGTTCGAAGCTCGATGCCGGCGATTTAGTCTTTTATCCAGAACTGATGGACCTTTGGCAGCGCGATCCGGCCTTGCTCGCCTCTTCGATGAGTGCTTTTGCTCCTGATGCTAACATGGGCGTGTATCTTTACCGATCTAACATGCAGTTTGGGATTGCCGCCCAGCATCTTTTTGGAAGTAAGCTAAACCTAAATAACCAATCGGTAGGGCTGAATAAGCTAAAGCAGCATATTTATGCTACGGGTGGCTATATTTTAAATGTAAACCGCGAGTTAGCCGTCGAACCAACCGTGTTGTTTAAGTTCATGAATGGGGCTCCATTTGTGCCAGAGTTAAACTGTAAGGTAACGTACAACGTTGAGGTGCGTAGAAAGCAAAGTCAGGTGTGGGGCGGGGTGTCATTTAGGTATGGCGATGCCGCGGCTTTAATGTTTGGAACTGTTTTCGAGCGCCGATACCTTATTGGTTATGCGTTCGACTGGTCGTTTACCAAATTGGGGCAGTATACAAGCGGAACGCATGAGGTAATGATTGGTATTCTATTCGATAAAATTAAGTAGCAGGAAGTTATTCCGAGCTGCTATTGGCATACTCTTTAAGCCCCCTTTAGTCTAGGGGGCTTTTTTTATGATGATTGGATTAGAGCATTTTCCCATATGACGGTTAATTCGCAATGCCTGCGCGGTTGTTTTTGTATCTTCAGCATTTTGCTTCTGCAATACGCATAGAAATCTGCGTTGCTGTTGTTGTCGAATCGTTATTTCACGTGTTAAATTGGTTGCTTTAATGCAGGTGATTAGGTATTTCAATGGTTTCTTTTTCCTTTTTTCGTATTTAAGATAGAGGCGTATCGGCGTCGACTATTTTTATACCTTTGCGATAAATCATTTTTAACTTGATGATAACGCAAGAACAACTAAAAGACATTGTGAGGCGCGAGCAGGCGCTGAGGAGGCATCTTTGACATTGATAGCCGCCTAATTACCCTCGAAGAGGAGGAGGAAAAGTCGCAGGCCCCCGATTTTTGGGATGATCCTAAAAAAGCCGAGGAGCAGCTTAAAAAAATTGCCGAAATAAAAAGTTGGATTACCTCCTACAACGAGGTAAAGAAAAATATTGAGGATCTTCAGGTCATCTTCGATTTTGCCAAGGAAGGTGAAGCCTCGGAGGAGGATGTTGAGGAGCAAAAGAATTTGACGGTGTCTCTAATCGAGGATTTAGAAATGCGAAATATGCTTCGCAAGGAGGAGGATAAGCTTGGCGCTATTATGAAGATCAACTCTGGCGCGGGTGGAACCGAAAGCTTGGATTGGGCTCAAATGCTTATGCGGATGTATGTTCGTTGGGGCGAACGAAACAACATGCAGGTTAAGGTTATCGACATTCAAGATGGAGAAGAGGCCGGAATAAAAAGTGTCACACTAGAGTTTATAGGAATTTTTGCCTACGGTTTCCTCAAAAGCGAGAATGGGGTGCATCGGTTGGTGCGCATATCTCCTTTTAATGCTCAGGGAAAGAGGCAGACCACCTTTGCTTCTGTTTTTGTCTCCCCATCTATTGACGACACGATTGAAATTAACCTCAATCCGGCCGACTTGGAGTGGGATACCTACCGTTCGAGCGGTGCTGGTGGACAAAATGTAAATAAGGTAGAAACCGGTGTTCGTGTGCGGCACATCCCCACAGGTATTGTTGTCGAAAACACCGAAAGCCGATCTCAGTTTCAAAATAAGGAAAATGCGCTGCGAATTCTTCGTTCGCACCTTTACGAGATGGAACTTCGTAAAAAGATGGAGATTCAGGCTGAAATTGAAGGAAAGAAGAAAAAAATAGAGTGGGGATCTCAAATTAGAAGCTACGTGCTACATCCCTATAAGATGGTGAAAGATTTGAGGACTGATTACGAAACCTCCAACGTTAATGCGGTGCTGGATGGCGATATAAACGAGTTTACCAAATCGTACCTAATGCAGTTTGGCGCCGACGAAGAATAATATACTATGAAGATTTACTATAACCCGCGATGTTCTAAATGCCGCATCGGCCTTGAATACTTGAGGCAGCGAGTGGCGGAGATCGAGATTTACGAGTACCTAAAGGATGGGCTAACCGAGGATGATCTTAGAGAAATTCTTTTAAAGACCAACCTAAAACCATTTGATTTAGTGCGTACGCACGAGGAGTACTACCTTAAGGAACTAAAGGGTAAAAACTTTACCGACGAAGAGTGGATAAGAATTATCCTCGAAAATCCGAAGCTGCTTAAGCGGCCTATTGTTGTGGATAGAATGAAGGCTGTTATTGCGCTTCCTGCCGAGAATATTGATGCTTTACTAAAATAAAAGAGGTCGGAATTTCCGACCTCTTTCTTTTCATATAATTGCTGCCTATTTTCTTTTAAAATCGATCATGCCTTTGAATTGACGGTCGACATCGCCACCCTTTAACTCTTTGTAGGACGATTTTGCGGTAGTTGCCTTAAACGATCCTGTTGTAATATGGCTAATTGCCTGTGCAAGTCGTAGGTCTCTAGTATCTCCCCAAGGAATTAGGTATGAGTCGTACTCCTTTATGCCAGGATATTTGCTACTACCAGGTACCATTCCTGTATAGTAACCACCTTCCTTGTTTGCATTCACTGTTTCGAAATCCACCGCATACAAGTCGTAACCTTCTTTGGTGGTTGCTTGATTTGGATCATAGCCAATTGGAATTCCCCTGAATCCACAAGGTTTTCCGTGGGTGGTTCCTCCAATTAGGAATACGTTACCTGGATAGTAGGGCTTCATGTTGTTAATTAGGAGCTCGGAAGCAGAAGCGGTACCGCTGCCAACGATAAAATATATCTTAAGAGGTTCGAAATTATTCGTTTTGCTGACTTTTACGGTAAGAGCGTAGTTTTTCGATACCCAATATTTAGTGAACTCGGGGTTATACCTGTAGGTAAACATATCTTTCCCTGTTGCCGATTTAGGTAAGATTAGGTTGCTGAAGTACTGGCATGTTGCAACAGCACCACCGCCATTATATCTTAGATCGACAATTAAATACTGAACACCTTTTGATTCGAAATCAGAGATAACATTTTGCAGTTCGGTTTGTGCTGGAGTTCCTAAAAACTGGTTGAATACAACATATCCGATTTTCTTTCCGCTAATATCGTATGTTGAAGAGTGTAGTACGCTATTAATGTTATAATCTCCAACTGATAAGTCTGCGTTTAAAGTGGTACCGTCTGTTTTCTTAAATGAGAACGCCGCTTTTTCGGAAGAGAATAGGGCATTAACTACATTTATATAACCGATAGATTTGCTGTCTAGGTAACCATCTGCAGTTACTTCAGGATGAACTTCAGAACTTCCATTAATACCTACTAGCTCTAGTCCTCTTTCAACACCGGCAACGCCTGCTGGTGATTGCTTATAGACATATGTAACGTAGAAGCTAACTTGCTTAGCTGCGTTCATTCCCGCTGTGATCATGAAACCGTAGTCTCCTTTTGCTTTACCTTCTCCAATTTCACCTGATAGGTTTCCTATTTTATCAAGGAAACTATACCTATCAATAGGCTGATTGGTCTCTGGATTAATCTTTAATCCTTTTAGATATTCTAAAAGATTCTCAGGAGAAGCGTACTTTGCTGGATCTATAGCAGCGGGTAAGGCGTCTTCCCAAAGATAGATAGACTGCATAGTGTCAAATACATCAAAAGACCATCCTTGTTCTTTAGAGAACTTGGGTAAGTTTGTGGCAATGGTAGCAATGGCCGAATTGTTACCATTCTCGCTGTCTTGGTCGGATGAAGAGATGCTTACCCTGTTTTTTAGCTGATTGCTGTAGCCTGCAACTTTAACTTTTAGTGTTAAGGTTGCTGTTGCTGATTTTTGTAACGTTCCAATGGTCCAGATCCCTTTTTCAGCATTGTAACTTCCAGTTTGGGTGGCGCCGCTTTCAAATACTAAGCCTGCAGGTATGCGATCGTCTACAACAACGGCTGTTGCAGCTTGTTCTCCTATGTTTTTTGCTGTTATTGTATAGGTTACGGTTGTTCCGATATCTGTCTTTGCTTTATCGGCTGAAATGGTAACGCTAAGATCTACGTTTCCTTTTTCAACATCATCGTCTTTTTTACATGATGTAGCCACGGCTACCAGTAGGGCAACCATGCATAAAATTTTCACTGAATTTCTTTTTAATGTAAGCATTTTGTTAGGTTTTTAAACATTCGCAATATAATTATTTTCACTAACCATAATGCCAGCTAATATATTTTGAAGACACTTTTAGCTATTAAAGCTTGAATATAGCAACGGATTCTAGCAATATTTCACATTTGGGAGTTGCTGTAAATGATAGATTTGCAGAATCAATAGTTGCCGCATGAGATATATCATAACTTTCTTTGTCATAGTATTTTTTTTGTCCTTAGAGGCTAGCTGTAGGGTGGTCGAAGGGACGGTTACCTCTATATCGACAAACAAAAAGGGACATAATATAGAGGTTCCGATGGGGAACGTTCTTATATCTGATGGGTACACTGTGTGCAAAACAGACCAGAACGGTAGGTATAGCATATCGCTTAATCCCGAGGCTACCTTCATCACCCTTACCCAGCCAGATGGCTACAAGGCAACACCCTTTTTTCAAAAGATTATAAATGGGCTCGATCGGTATGATTTTCCGCTTGTCAGAAATTCCGAATCTGTAAAGAAGAGATTTTCATTTGGCATTGTAAATTATGCCGACTCTTTGGTGCTGAGCAATACATTAAAACATGTAGGTGATGCTCTTACTAGCCGAAATGCTGATTTCCTGATTACAGCCGGAGCATTTTACTATGGTGCAGATAGCTTGCTGTTTCCTTCATTCTGGTCGGTGGTGGGACCAAAGGAAAAGGAGCTGCGGCCAGCTTTTTACTCCTTCAACTGGGGTGGGGTACATTTTGTGGTACTCTCGAATAGCAGTCGCAAAGCAGCACAGGCAATAGAATGGCTAAAGTCAGATATCGAAGCAAGTGGAATTAGGATTCCTACGGTAATTGTCAACAATTCGGTTCTTGTAAATAGCAATCCGATCTTATCTGCAGGTGGACTCTCTTTTAATATGTCCAACTACAACATAAAGGCAGTGGTAGAAGCTGGGTGGAATGCAAATATTTATGATTACAGGGGAAAGCTGGCAACTTCGACCATTGCGACTGCACCTGCCGAGAGGGGAGGAGGCGACTATTCTCCTGCTGGTGTTAAGCTGGTATCGGTAAATGCTAAAACGGAGATAGCTACCGAAACGGTACTTACCAATGTCCCTTCCAAGGTTTCGCTTGTTTATCCTACCGATACGGCTGAAGTCGAAAATGAAAAAATCCGAATTTATGCCAACGCATATTCGTCTGAAAGTAAAATAGAGAAGGTAAAAGCAGGGTTCTCTACCGATGGGGTTGCTTTTCGGTGGAGTGAGCTAAACCAGCTTAGCGGTTGGACGTGGAGCGGATTCCTTCTTACAGCCAACGATTCTACCCAAAAATGTTTTATCCGAGTTGTTGCAACAACAAGCAGGGGTGAGGTGCTAACCGACGAGGTTACTGCCTACATCAAACCCTTTGTGCCAGACTCTACCCGCATCGAAGCTCAGTGGTATGCCCTTGCAGGCAATGTGGAGCATCATAAACCAATAGCAGCATCCTTTCGGGGAACCTTAAGCCATAAGCGGACGGTTAGCGGATTGGGATCTACCCTCTACTCTTCGCCTTTAATAGCTGATAGTATCGCCATTACTGCCTCTAACTACGATGCCGAGGGGCGATCGAGGCTTGCCGCCTTCAATTTAAAGACAGGTAAGAGCTTCTGGTTCTACTTTACCAAGGAGGCAATTAAAAATAGCCTAGCATTCGATAGGGGCGTTGTACTTGCCGCTGATGTTTTGGGAAACGTTTACGCCTTAAATGTGATGACGGGGAAACCGGTGTGGACAATTGCGATAAACGGTGTGCCCAAGCTAAATGTTACCGGCGGTGGGATTGCTAAAAATGGATTGTACTATGTAGCTATTGGGCAATCGATTTATGCCTTTGATATTGATAAGGGCGTGGTTGCATGGAAGACCGAGCGCAAAAATTCGGAGGGTAACATTACCACATTAACCTGGGGTAATGGCGTTTTGCTCGCCACCTCTAATATAGAAGGTATTACGGGCTACGATGCTTTGAGTGGTAGGCGACTTTGGGGCTACAACGATTCGGGTATAAAAGTTTACGAGGGAAACTCCTCGTTTAGCAACGACCTCTTCCATTTAACCGCAGGTAGCTACTACTATAGGTTCGCCCCACAAACAGGCGAGGTAAAATATCGGGCAAAGCTTCCATTCGAGGTTAGCGCCAGCAGCGTTCCGCTTGTTTTGGGCGATACGATTATGGTTGGCACCTCCAATAGCGGTGTTGTTGCTTATAATGTAAGGGAGGAGAGGCTGTTGTGGAAATCGGAGGTGCTGCCTTCCATTATAAATACGTTGCCTAACAGTTCTGCCAAAATGAAAACGGTAACCGCTAGCCCCATTTTAGTGGGAAAATATGTGGTGTTTGGTGCGCTTGATGGTAGGGTGTATATCCTAAATAGGGATAACGGATTGGCTCAGAAGGAGTCTAGCTTGGGGGCGCCCATACTTACTACCGCTGCAGTAGCTAAGGATTTTCTGATTTTATCCGATTTTTCTGGCAATCTATCCGTTTTTAAGCTTAATTTATGATAAACTTCAATGGTTCTAGGTCTCCTTCCTTTTAGGAGATTATTCAATCCTCTTTTTTTTAACTAATATAGCAGGCTACGATATGGCTTGTTTTTTGCAAAAGCAACCTTATCTGTTGGGTATTCTATTTTAATACCTTACTAGGGTATAAACGCCAACTTAAAATTTAACCAAAACTGAAGTAATGACGAAAAAAGTTTTACTCTCGTTTTTCTTAGCGATCGGTGTGACGTTGAACCTTTTTGCCCAGCTTTCCGACCCCGTATCATGGGCGATGAAGAGCAAAAAGGTAGGCGCCGATGAGTTTGAGCTCACCATCACCGCGCGCATCGATGCGGGGTGGC
>NZ_JTLD01000009.1 GCF_000798815.1 Alistipes sp. ZOR0009
TTTTTATTTTATCCTTGTTTTATGGGTTAGTAAAGTGCTTTGCAAAAAATCGGTACACTTTGATTTCATTTAGCGGTATGCTGCTGCTTTTGCATTGCTATTTGGTGGCTTTGCGATACTATTCGGTTGTTTTGCGGCGCTATTCGTTGGCTTTGCGGAACTATTCGGTTGTCTTGCGGCTCTATTCGGTGGCTTTGCAATACTATTCGGTTGTCTTGCGGCGCTATTCGGTGGCTTTGCGAAACTATTCGGTTGTCTTGCGGCGCTATTCGGTGGCTTTGCGATACTATTCGGTTGTCTTGCGGAACTATTCGGTGGCTTTGCGATGCTATTCGGTTGTCTTGCGGAATTATTCGTTGGCTTTGTTATTATAATCGGCCCTACAGCTAAGCTTGTTGATGGTTATGCAAAGCTATTTGTTGCTGTTGTAGCCCTATTCAGTGGGTTTGATGAGCTACTTGTTATTTTTGCAGCTTTTATTGGTAGCCTTGTGCAGCTATTGGTTGCCCCTGCTAACGCATATTATTCTTTTGCGGGGTATTCTGTCTTTTTTTACTTCTTAGCTGCAATACTCGATAGATTGTTTGTGATTGCTGCTATTGAGGTTGATGGCAGCGTGAAGTGCTGCATTACGTACTATTTTACCGATGCGGTAAATGTTTTTGCAATGTGGGTGCAAATGGGGAAGGTGCTTTAAAAAAAAATGGCGCAAGAAGCTGAATGGAGATTGCCTCTTGCGCGTTATGGGGTGTTTGTTCTACCTTACCACCTCTAGCAGCGACCTGTTGAACTGGTCGAAGTGGGAGATTTGTGGCAGGTCGAACTCGCTGTAGCGGCTGCCTGTCGAATTTACAATTACTACGGCTGCGGCCTTTGCCCGTAGGGCTGCCTGAATGCCGGAGCTCGAATCTTCGAAGATTATAGACTTTTCTTTGTCTACCTCCAGCGCTGCGGCAGCTTTCTCGAATAGGTCGGGATGGGGCTTGCCCCTTACGGTGCCGTCGTTGTAGATTATATGCTTTTCGTCGAAGTACTGGAGCAGCCCAAACTTTTCTATAAAGAAGTCGACGTTTGATTTGCCTGCGGCGGTAGCTATGGCCATTGGTATGCCCTCCGATTTGAGGTGTTGTAGCAGCGAAATGGCTCCGGGCGCTAGCTCCATTGCATGCTTAAGGCATTCGTTGCGGTATATTACCTCCTTTTCTTCGGTTCTGCGCTCCACCTCGTCGTTCGCCATGCTGCGATTGAAGAGGATCTCGAAGGTATCCTTTCCGTTGCGACCGTGAATGTACTCGCGCTTTTGTTCGGGGGTAAGCTCAATGTTATGCTCCTGCAGGTACTTATCCCACGATGTTTCTTGGTATTCCGAATCCCAGAATAGGGTTCCATTGAAATCGAATATGACTCCACCTCTGCTCATAACCGTACGTTAAGGTTTTTGTTGGGTTTGAGGGGGCAAAGTAAGGGCTATTATCGGAGCTACTGGTCGATGATATTTTAAATTCTACAAATAATTTTGTATTGGAGGCTTTGAGTTGTGGGGCTGATGCCGTAGAGTTATATTTCTTTTGTTTGATTTTTTTTGAATCTGAATATTCTAGTAGAATTCTGTTCTAGCCTTTTGATGGTATATAATTATTTTGGTTTGAGTAGGAGTTTTTATTGATGATGTGGGCATAAAGAGTAAGCATCTGAAGCTTACTCTTTATGCTGTTAATAATATTATTTATCTACTACTTGTCGTTTTCGTAGTTGTCTAAAGTCGAAAGAAGTTCGTTGGTGTATTTGTAGATATCGTCTAGTGATTCTATTTCTACTTTTGTCTCTTTCTTTTCTGCATCAAATATTCCAAGGTACTTTTTAGACATGCTGTTGAGCCATAATCTGCAAATTGGTTTGCGATTGTTGTCGTCAAGGATTATGCTAAAATATGTTTGGGAGTCTCTGTAAAATATTCTGGAAGAGTCAATTTTTGTTCGTAGTATACTTTTTACAATATAAAAACCGTTTAATTCATCTTCCGTTGTTAAAACTTTTGATTCAGATGTTTCGTTCGATTGGCTTTCTGTTTGACTTTCTTCTTTGGCTGGTTTTGTTTGATTGATGGCGTTCATTAGCCGATCACTTACGATGTCATTGAATGTTTGATCGAGGGTTCTTTTTACAAGTTCGGTGAATTGGGTCATTACTTTTTCTGTTGCTTTCCCCTCATAGACTCTACTTACAAAGAATTTGACAAATTCAGGAGATGGTTTTGCAATTTCATTACTTAAAACCATTTTAATAGCATTGGTATATTTAAGTTCGCTGGCCGATGTTAGTATTGTATTGATATCGAATCCGCTTTTGTGAAACTTTGAAAGTTCTTTTATTTGCTGTTCTTTCGGATTTGTTATGTCGAAGCTGAAAAATGGTTTTTCGTCCATTTTATTTGACAGATCAAGGTCTGTGAAAAAGTTATATTGCACTCCATTGGTAAGCAATGCAAATCGGGCATTGGTTAGATGAAAATATTTATGGATTTGAGTGTAATGCTTATCAAGATTTTCTGAGTGATTTTTGCATTCTATGATCATTACAGGTTTTTCTTCCTTAAGAATGGCATAGTCAACTTTCTCGATGTTTTTTGCGCCGTAATCTGTTATGAATTCAGGGACAACTTCCATTGGGTTGAAAACATCGTACCCTAGACATTGGATGAAAGGCATGATGAAGGCACTTTTTGTTGCTTCTTCGGTTTGAATTTGGTCTTTCATCTTTACAACTTTATCTCCAAGTTGTTTGATTTGTTCTTTGAATTCCATGATGTTCTTTTTTAGTAAGTTATATAGTTGTTTTTCTTCTTTTGTATTCAGTATTTCAACAAAAATGGAAGTGCAATCAGAAATTTTTTGCTTGCTACAGCAAAATCAATTTATATCAGATTCAAAATGTCTAACTAAGGGTATTTGTTGTAGTACGTTCTTTTATAGAAATAGTGAATCTTTTAGAATTTTGTAATTTTAGTAATTATTTCTTCACGATGTTCGCGAAAAGTAAATTAAAGTGAAATAATATTAATAATTCAAGACGGTTGACTTTTAGTTTGACGGCGTGAGTGGCTAGAGGTTCTTTTTGAGGGTCTGTGTTATGCTTGCGATTTTAAATCGCTTTTGGTAGTTATATAGTAAACTTATACAGTTTTTTTGGGGAACTCTAAAATTATCTGTATTCCTATGTTGTTTTGTCTTTTATTGATTTGTTTTTAGCCTATCGCTGTATGCTAAACTTTCGGACGTAGAAAAAGTATATCCGCCCGTAGTTGAGGTTTACCATGGCGTTTGTTTTATCGCGTAGCTCGATGTAGTTGGTTACGAAGGCCATTCCGGCATGCCATTTCTCGTGGTTGTAGCAGATGGTGGCCCGTGCTAAAGCGGTTGGGGCCACGTAGAGATTGCGGTTAAAGAAAGATTTTATGCTGTTGTTTACCAAGTTTGCCCCTAAGGTGATCGATCCGTTAAAGAGCCATCTTTTTTGGGGTACCCAGCTGTAGGAGTAACCTACGTTGACGCCTGCTTGGTAGGCCGACTTCTTTTTTTGTCCATCGAACTTAAACGAGCTATCGGCTGTGAGGCGAATGAAATGCAGCGCGCCGCCCACCAGAAGGCTTCCGGCCGATTTTATTTGCCGCTCGTTCTGATCGAAAGCTGCCTGGTACGAAAATTTATTGCCGTTGAACACGTATTGGCCAACGATGCCAGTTCCGAAAACCGATAGGTCGGGGCAGTCTATCTTAATGGGCAGCACGTTTCGCGAATCGCTGAATAATCCCTTGTACTGCTGGTAAAATATATCGAGCACGTACTTTCTGCCGTACTGGTTAAAGAGCACGTCGAACGATTTGGTGCGAACGTACTTGTTTTCGGATCTTGCGCCGGTAATCCAGCCTATTGATATTCCAAATGGGAGCTTTGGGTGGGCCAATCCGATGCCAATACCTGTTGGATTGTTGGATCGATAGGTTACCTCCTTGTCCTGCTCGGTTTCCTTTAGGTTTAGTCCAAGCAGGTTGCTGTATAGGTAAGGCTTAAGTATGAATTCATTTTTATGAAGCTCGATGTAGCTGCTATCAACTTGCGAAAAACCGCTTACATGATTCCAAAATATTAGTGCGAGTAACCCTACTGCACGTCTGATGTGCCGACAATTTTTCATTAACGCCCGTTTCCGTTTCCTATCTACTTCTTGCAGGGATCAACCTTTCCCTAAATTCACTCAAATGGCTAAATGCTTTAGCGAGGTAGGGGAGTAGTAGCGCCCTTATGCCAGTACGTATGCACGGGTAGGCATTTATCGCATCGAAGCTCCAATAAACTTCGCATTCCTAACAGTAAAGCGACTGTAACCTTTTAATTTGATGCTGCAAAAGTACTTTTTTCGGATATTGGTGCAACTCCCCGAGGCGAATATCATGCTACCTAGCAGCGCTTTTAGCTTTTTAGCTGGCAAGTTTAGGTTTATGGGCTGCCGGTTGCTCCTGTTTTTTTATCGGATGGGGCCTGTAGCCCTTTTGTTAGTTGATTGATGCAATGCGTTTGGGTTTACGCAGCTGCAGTTGCTGCATCTTTTTAGTGGGGATAGCTTACGCTAGGCTGCGCTGGTAGCGAAAAAGGAACGGTGGCGCTTGCTTGTCGCGATGTTGGCTTAGGTTAGCAGCATGCCCTCCAGCTTCCATCCTGTTGCGGTGTTTACAAGGGTAAATAGGAGGTTGTAGGCTCCCTCTTCGGCATTTTTACTTTGTATGGTGTACACGATACGGATGGTGTTGCCATCGAGCGATGCCGAGAAGGGAATGCCATTTAACGAGGGCAGATGTTTAAGCTCGTTGAGGTAGCTGTTAAGCACTACAGCGTTGGGGTAGCGATGGTTGTTGCCGCTGCTATCGGGGCGGCACTCGGTGCACTGTAGGGTGTCGAGCGAATTTTGGGCTAGGTAGCTTGTGTTTTTATCATCCAGCGCCTTTGCAAATACGTGCCATAGGCTGTCGGCATAGGTGCTTGTCTGATTTTGCTTGCTGCCGCTGCCGCTTTGTTGTCCGCTGCCGCTGCAGCCCGCTAGCGCCAGCAGTGCAACGGCTACCTTACCCACTTTTTTTGCTACCTCTACCATAGTAAATACGATGCTTATTTTGTTGGCTACAATTACCTATCCGGCAACCGATGCGGTTATGATGCTACAAATGATGCCTATCAAAATAAGTATTGTTACAATAAGGCTGTTAGTTCCTCCTTTTCTTTCTAGGGCTTGGTGTAGCAAGCTTTCGTCGCCCTCGAAATTTTGGGCTACCTCTCCAACTTTTTTTATGGCATGCTTAATGTACAGGTAGTTGGCCGTAAAACCGTAGGTAATTGCCAAACAAATATTGCATATAAGATCGATGCTTTTTATTTGGGCATCGTCATAAATGCCGTAGTACCCAACTATTTTCTCTTCGGTGATGCTTACTAATGTAATTAGCACAGAAATAAGGAATGCGTGTAGGTACATTTTGCGGTAGGCAAACCAGAATATGGAGAAAAGAAATGCGTGGAGGTTAAACGTAAATTTTTTACCCTGCTCGTACTGCTCCAGCTTGTTGGTGTAGTATTCTGTGGATGTTTTTACGAATGCTTCGAAGTGTTCTTGCTTCATTAGTGTGATAGTTTTCCTCTATTTTATGGATTGCAAAATTTACACTTTATTCTGTAGGCTTACTTTACCTCCTCTATCTTTTCGGCGGTAATCTTAACCAGCGATATGTAGCCCTTCTTCGAATTTTTCAGCTTTGCGCGCAGGTCGGCCGCCCCCTTTTGCGATATTTCGGCAGCCTTGCCCTTTTCTTGCTGCTTCTTTACCCATACAGAGTCGATGCACATCTTTTTGTCGATGCTACAGGCGAGAATCTGCCGCTTTTCGACCTGAGAGATGTAGGCTTCGTCTAACCGAGTTTCCGTTACCTTTCCGGTAACCCGCACGGTTTTTCCGTTCAGGTTGTAGCTTATTTTTCCCTCCTTGTCCTTTAGCGTAACCATGATTTCGCTCTTGTTGGGCGTTTCGATCTTCATTTTTTTTCCGTCGACACCGCAAATATGGGTAACCTTGCCCGTTACCTCTACCTTTTTTCCAGCTAGCTTGTCGATGCCGCTAATGAGATCGTCGGCGTTTACCTTTTTTGTTTGCGCTATCGCATCTATTCCCATTAGGCAAAAAAATGCCAGCACTAGGGCTATCTGTTTTTTCATAGGTTGGTGGGTTTTATTCCTATTGCATGTGTAAAAGGATGGTTGTTTGTTTAGTACAGTCCTAGTTCAATTGAAATTTAATGGGAATGGCAAATGATATATCCGCTTTTTTCCCTTCTACATACCCAGCTTCCCAAAATATGGACGATTCATTAACTACTCGAATGGCCTCATTATCTAATAAATCGCTGTGAGTATTGGAATATACAACCTTCGCATTACAAACTCGTCCTTCCTTATTTATGGTAAAACGAACAAAAACAACGCCTTGTTTTTTATTTTGTAAAGCTTCTATTGGATATTCTAGCTTTAGTCTAATAAATGATTGTATTTTAGAACGATCTTCTCCATTAAATCTAGGGTATACTATTATAGGAAAGTATGATGTGTCTTTTCCGGTAGATGTATAGCATTTCCCTGTTACTACAGAATCTAACTTGTAGGTATCTTTTCGGCGTAAGGTTCCCGTAGAATCGTATCCGAATACCTCTCCATCTAACCTGTTTTCGTTATAGTTTAATTTGTATTTAATGGCACCATTTAGATAGTACTCTTTTGTTTCTCCATGCTTTATTTTATGATTATTCTTTTTGTAGTAGCCTTCTTCTAGCAAAATTTCATTGAGGTTGTATTTCTTTATTAGAATTGATTTGTCTCGAATGCTATCAGTGTAAATTTTGAGAAGGGAGGTTGCTTTTGCTTTTTGTGTTTTGATTCCATCATCGTCGATATACTCAATTTTTTGTGCAAAAGAGCTGATGGTAAATGCGCAAAGCATTAAGGTAATGATCTTCTTCATGTTTTCGATGTTATTGCACCCTTCGCAAATGCGCTGGTGCTGTTTTGTAGTTATGGATAGATATTTTCTTGTTTATAGCTTCGAAGGTAACCGTTTTTGTTCCAAAATTAGTCGTAGTTGAGCGAACATTTTTTTTACTGTGGGATGTTTTTTTAGAGTTGTTGCTTGCGTTTTGTTTAGTGATTGACTTTATACCTTACTCTAGCACAAATTATTTCGATGATGTATGGCGTGTCTATTTTAGCTTTAACGGGTTGGTTGCTTAGTTAATATGTACGCAAGTTTACCTGCTTTTAGATTTCTATTTTCTTCGCTTCCTGTTAAATCATACAAGTAAATAGTATCTCCTTTTATCTTAAATCCATACGTTTTTTCTTTTTTTGAATAGATGTTGAAGCATATCTGTTCGATGGTAGGCTTGTATGCCCCTAAGTAATCGGTAAAAATGTAGAATGTTTTAAATTGAGGATGCCCAACTACAATTCCATTGCTATTAAATGTGATTAATGTTTTGTTGTTGTATTTGTCTTGGACGATGTATTTCCCGTCAAGGATACTCTTGTTGGTGATTACTTGTATTCCCCAATCTAAGTCCTCATCTTGAGGCCTGTTGGCTATTTTGGTGAATTTTTTTGAGTCGAGTAAAAGGGAATTTTTGTCGTAGTGGTATAAAATTAGTTCGATTACTCCATTTTCTTGTTCGTAGCCGATTTCGTAGAAATTCTTCTCATCATCATAATCGGGGATGTTTGTTTTTAATCCTTTCCCACAGCATCCTTTAATAAAGAATAGGGTGAATAGCGTTCCTTCGTGGTTGTTTAGGCTTGCGCCTACTTCGATGCTATCTAGTAGGTTGTTCGTTTTTATGTGTAAGGCAGCATATCCGTCCAGTGTATGTGCCGATTTTATTGGAGATTTTGTTTTTTTTATTGAATTAACATAATCACGTGCAACCCATACTCCATTTATAATGGGACTATAGCGATGTTTTAAGCTGTCTATGTCGTTTTTTGTAGCTCTTTGCGCAAAAGTTCTTGTTGTATTTGCATTCCATATAAGGAGAACGATTGAAATTAATATTTTGAGAAGTTTCATTTATCCGTTTGTTGTTATTTGTTGATATCGATTATTTTATATGCGTTATTGGCTGTTTTTGCTTATCGGTGTGGTTCGCTTTTTTTTATGTGCTCCTTTATCAATGCTATCCTTTGCTCGTGATCGGCGGAGTTGGCTTCGTCTATCACCTTGATGTGCTCTAAAATTAGGAGCGCCCTGTGGAGGAGGGCGAGCTTGGTGTTACACTCCTGCTTAACGGCTATTTTTTCGAGCAGGGTGCTTAGCATAAGCAAGTTTTCGATGTCGAATCCTTTTATCTTCTCGATGTACTCTACTGCCTGGTCGTCGTTTTTTTGGATGAAGGCCCCGAGATCGAATTCGAGGTAGTATAAAAGGTCTTCGGCTGTTTGCCTATACAGCACCTCGGCTGTAGCACCCTTACGATGTGCACTGCCAGCTACTTTACTGGCAATCATTCTTACTATTGCTCCTGTTTTTTCTATTTCGCGGAGCATGTAATCCTTCTGTTCCATATTTTTTATCGAACTTAGGTTATACCGAAAGAAATATAACTGGGAGTATGATGGCCATTATTAAAATGGTGATAAGTATAATAAAGCGCAGCTCCACCGTTAGCGTTCCAATGAGCGGCAATCTTGATGTTTTTTTGTCGAACTCCGAAATGAAGGACGGGGTAGGTGTTGTTTCCTCCTTAATGTAGCCTGCTTCGAGCAGCGCCTGCATGGCTTGTTCTACGTCGGTTTCTTTTACCTGCACCTTTACGCCTCCAATGGCGTTGGAGTAAAAGTTATTTACCTGCGCAGTTAAATCGTCCTTAATTGTTACTTCAATTCCTTCCGACTCGAGCTTTGCTTTTGCTAGGTAGGCCTCTTGTGGGTAGGTAAACGATATTACAGTAATCCAATTTTCCATAGTTAGGGTTATTTTGGGGAAACTTGAGCCTGCCTTTGGATGGATTAAGCTCAAGTTCTGTTTTTCTTACCCTAAATATAGCACTATAAGTATTTATTGAGAAATTCTAGCACCTTTTTGTTGTAAACCTCGAAGTTTTGCATCGGTCCGTTCGCGCCTCCATGCTCCGCTTTAGGTACAATCCATATTTCTTTTTCTCCAGGTAGCATCGCTAGGATGGATTTGCTCATTGCAACAGGCGTTCTCTCATCTTTTTCGCCAACAATTAGCAATGTTGGCCTTTTGAAACGTGGTGCTAGCATAATTGGGTTTAATTCTTTAGGATAATCTGCTGGCACTATTAGCTGCCTGTTCTTATTTTTTGGCAGCGCGCGGATTATTGGCATCACCTCATCGAATGATGTCATAAGCGCTTGCCTTACAAAGCACTTTATGTCCGAATCCAGACTTGCCGCTGCCATTGATAGGTACGCTCCTGTCGACCATCCCATCAGCGCAATGCGTGTTGGATCAACCTCTGGCTGTTTTTTTACCATCTCAATCACCGATTTGTAGTCGGTAAGAAATTCGGTGTACACCATGTAGTCCTCGTTCATCTTCCACTCGTAGCTTTCGCCAAACCCGCGCCAGTCGAAGGTTACGACGTTGTATCCGTTGGCAATGTAGCTCCCGGCAAGCGCGTACTGCATCCAGCTCATGTTTGCGGCGTCGCCGTTACATATTATTATGGTTGGGCGCTTTCTTTTGTCGAGCAGTTTGTAGGTTCGTTTAGTAGGATTTTCCCACGCTTGCTCTTTTTCCTTGCTGCTTAGCGAATCTTGTGCCGGGTATAGCCATGTTTTTATTCTAAGCTTATCTGGAGTTGTAACATCTAGGTCGCGATATATCAGCCCTAGGTGTTCTGGATAAAACCGATATTTTCTATCGGGTTTTATGGCTATTGCGGTAGCCGAACAAAACAATAGTAGGATAGCGAGGCCTGCTGTAATTCTTTTTGTCATGGTTTTGTGTAGTTTAATGGGTAATGCTAAGTTTTAAAACGGTGTTGCTGCATATAATATTGCAATATCTTAGGATGATGCGCTTTTTACATGGTTATTGGTCCTAAATGTGGAATGGGTGTTTCGTCTATCAGTCTTGTTTCGACGTTTGATAGGTTTGCTCTTTAGCAAGTTTACGCGTATGTTTAAAATGCTTTCTACTAAATGGCTGTTGTTAGGGTGTTTGTTTACCATTATTTATATTGGCATTTAGTTTATGAATGCGATGTTGCTAAAAATCATTTGGATGTAAGTCTTGTTTTTGCATTTTAGTGCATGTCTAATTTATATCTCTTTATTAAAATATTTTACGTTACCTTTGCATCGACTAACGGGGGTGCCCTAATATTACGGGCTGAGATTATACCCTTTAACCTGATCCGGGTAGTGCCGGCGTAGGGAGTAAAGCGAACATATCTACATTTTATTTTCCCCCTTTTAATATTTACGGCGGTAGTCGTGCCGATGTTTAATTATTAAAAGATTTAATCATGCGCAAGTTAAGCGTAATCGTTACGCTGCTTTTGGTTTTTGCCGCTCTGGTAGGTTCGGCAGCCATTAAAGGCGGAAAAACAATCTCTGGAACAGTTGTTGGAGTAAAGGGAGAGCCTCTGGTTGGGGCTACCGTGCTAATCGAAGGTGTTGGTAAGGGAGCTACCACCAACGGTCGTGGGTTTTATCGCATTGGTGATGTAAAACCAGGTGTATATACCCTTCGATTTAGCTTTGTTGGCTATCAAACACAGCAGCTTCGTGTCGACATTAAGGAGAGTCAGGCTTTAAACGCGGTGCTAGAGGTGCAATCGGTTCTTGGCGACGAGGTGGTGGTATCCGCTACTCGTGCATCAAAGCGAACTCCAATGGCATTTACCGATCTTAAGGCTTACGAGATAAAAAGAAACAATACAGGAGGCGATGTTGCTCAAATATTTGAGCTAACACCCTCTTTTGTGGCCACCACCGAGAGCGGAATAGGTATCGGTAACACCGCATTTAGTATTCGTGGTACCGATGCAAGCCGCATCAACATTACCGTTGATGGTTTTCCCATTAACGACCCCGAGTCGCAGCAGGTTTTCTTTGTTAACATGCCCGACGTAACCTCTTCTGCTAGCAGCGTGCAAATTCAGCGTGGTGTTGGAACGTCAACCAACGGTGCAGGAGCATTTGGTGCTACCGTAAACTTCCAAACAGGCTCTGTTAGCAACGAACCTTATGCCGAGATTAACAACTACGTGGGTTCTTACAACTCGTGGCGCGGAAATTTTTTAGCGGGCACGGGATTAATTAACAACCGCTTCCGTTTTGACGCCCGCATCTCTCGTGCTAAGAGCGATGGCTATGTTGATAGGGCTACTTCTGACCATAAATCGGCTCAGGTGTCTGGTTCTTACTACGGCGATCGTAGTACGCTTAAGGCCACCATAATTTATGGAGAAGAGAAAACCGGAATTAGCTGGACGGGCGTTCCCAGCTCTATTATTGGTACAGACAGAACCTATAATCCTGCCGGATATTATAAGGATAAGAATTTCAACACCCACATTTACGGAAACGAAACCGATAACTACAAGCAATCGCACTATCTGCTTAACTACTCTCGTAAGTTGTCTGAAATATCAAGCCTGAATGTCGGTTTCTTTTTTACTCATGGCGAAGGATTTTACGAGAATTATAAGGATAGCTCAAAGGTTAAGAAGTACGGGTTGAAGCCTTACGATTACAATGGTAAAACATACAAGTACAACGATTTTGTTGTGCAAAAATGGTTGGATAACGACAATGTGGGATCAACAGCCTCCTTTGTTTTTACTCCAACGGCCAACTTGAACTTCACTTTAGGCGGTGCAGTTAGCCGATTTACCAATGATCATTTTGGAAAGATTAAATGGTCGGAGATTAACCAAGGTATTTTGCCCGATTACGAGTGGTATCGTAGCAAGTCAACCAAGGATGATGCCAATATTTACTTTAAAACGTCATGGCAGGTAACCGACAATCTAAACGTTTATGGCGATATTCAGCACCGCTACATTTACTACAAAATGAAGGGGCTTGACGACGATGTTGTTGATATTTCCCAAAGCCATACATTCAATTTTTGGAATCCTAAGATGGGGGTTTTTTATTCTCTTGATGAAAAAAACAGCATGTTCGCCTCTTTTTCGGTAGCCAATCGCGAACCAACTCGCACCGACTATACCGATAACTTTAAATCTGCCAATAAAATTACTTCAGAACGTCTTTTCGATTACGAACTTGGGTATAAATATGCAGGAAGTACAATAAATTTGGGTCTCAATGTTTACTATATGCACTATCGCGATCAGCTTGTTCTTACGGGTAAACTAAATGATGTGGGATATCCAATTCGCCAAAATGTTCCTACCAGTTATCGCCGTGGAGTTGAGTTAATGGCTGGCGTTAAGATTTTAGACAACCTAAGATGGGAGGGAAATTTGACGCTTAGCCAGAATAAAATTAAAGACTTCGTCTATTCCGTGGAGTTGTCTGATTTGAATCCAGATGGGACGTGGGTAAACTATGAGATTAAGGACTACCATTTGGGAACTACCCGCATTTCTTTTTCTCCTGATGTGATTGGTGCAAGCCAACTTACATTTGAGCCGTTCCGAAACTTTAATATTATACTCACCTCTAAGTATGTTGGACGTCAGTACTACGATAATTCGGAGAATGCAAGCAGAATGCTAAAGGCTTACTTTGTGAATAATCTAAAAGTTGGTTACGATTTCTCGGTTGCTGGAGTTAAAAATATAGGAGTTCAAGTTGGTGTAAATAACCTGTTGAATGAGAAGTATATTGCTAATGCTTGGGTTTATCGTGCTGAGTTCAGAAATGCGCCAGACTATATTGAGGACGGCTTATTCCCTCAAGCAGTGCGTAACTATTGGTGCCGCTTATCGCTACGCTTCTAAAATATTTCATCTTTAATATTACCGATACGCTTTTACATAGCGTATCGGTAAAATCTTATAGAAATGGTTAGTTGGATTGCTGAAAACTATGTGGAAGTTGTTGGTGCAGCCTTGGGGCTCATTTTTCTTTATCTGGAGATAAAGGAAAAGGTGTGGCTTTGGCCAGTGGGGTTGCTTTCGTCTATTTTTTATGTGGTAATCTTCTTCGAGGCAAAGTTTTATGCTGATATGGGATTACAGGTGTACTACGTTGTTATTAGTATTTATGGTTGGTATCGGTGGTGGCGAGGAGCTGGAGGTCATTCTCATAATAACCTGCCAATAGTTAATCTGAAATTTGGACTTGGGGTTAAGCTATTAGCCATAAACACCGCTTTATTCTTCGGAATTGCAGAAATCCTTAGGCGATTTACCGATTCTCCAATTCCCTATTGGGATGCGTTTACTACCTCTTTAAGCATTATTGCAACTTGGATGCTGGCAAAAAAAATCATTGAGCAGTGGTGGATTTGGGTAATTGCTAACTTTGTCTCGACGTGCTTATTTGTATGGAGGGGCTTATACCCATCGGTGGTGCTTTTCTTCTTTTACACGGTTATGGCGTTTGTAGGCTACTACTCGTGGCGTAAAACGTTACGCGTACAAAAAAAAGATGCTGAACAATGTTAAATTCTGATGTTACGGTGATTTTGGCCGATGGTGAGTTTCCTTCTCATCCAACGGCGCTTAATATTCTTCGCTTTTGTAGCAGAGTTATTTGCTGCGACGGGGCGGCTGCAAAGCTTGTTGCTAGCGGCATTCGGAACCCAGACTTTGTGGTTGGCGATTTAGATTCGATTGATCAAAACTTGGTTGAGGAGTTGAATGGTAAGGTTGTCCATTTTGAGACACAAGACACCAACGACCTAACGAAAGCGTTTGAATTTGCAATTGATAGCGGATATCAGGATATCGTTATTCTTGGAGCAACGGGATTGAGGGAAGATCATACCTTAGGCAATATCTCTTTGCTGATGAATTATGCTGAAAGGGCGAACGTTCGGATGTATACCAACTATGGTTTTTTTGTTGCGTTACGTAGTTCTTCTCGGATAGAAAGTGAAAAAGGACAGCAGGTGTCTGTGTTTTCGTTTACCCCCGATGTGCCAATATCCTATCAAGGGCTGAAATGGGATATTACCAATCGTCCGTTAAAAATGTGGTGGGAGGGTACTTTAAATGAATCTCTCGGCGACTATTTTACCATCGAGTTCGAAAATGCAAAGGTGGTTGTTTATCTTGCCTACATGGATGTGAAAAAATAAAGGATGAAGTTCTCTCCATCCTTTATGCTATTTGAAAGGTTGTGCTTGCGTTACGCCACTTCTGTATTGTAGCTTAAAATAAGCTTCGAATGGCGAGCGTACTCAACGTAAACTTTGTCGCCAGGATTAAATTCGTCCCAAGAACCGGTACTTAATAGTTGGAAACTGTGGTTGTTGAAAATTTTTGTTCCGTTAATTTCCATCACCAAGTTTTTCTTTTTGTTTAGCGATACTTTCTCTTTGATTATTGCAGTCCCAACTACCTTTATCCGCTCCTTCAAATCCCTCAATATTCCTACAAACTTGTAGGTAAATAGTATTGCCCATCCTATAAAGTTAATAGGCATTCCAAGTACAATTCCGCTCACACCAAAGGTGGTGTAGGATAAAACTAAAATTAAGGCGGCAGTTGAACCTGCATAAATCCAATACCGCTTAGTTAAACCTTTAATGTACCCACGGAGGATCTGTACTTCGCGCCCCGTTAGGCTGTCAAAGTTGTAAATAAGCATATAGATTAAAAGTTACAGGTGAAAAATTCTAATTCCAACGCGCTAAAAATATGAATTATTGTCAATAATCCGTTGCGTAATGACATTATTTATCTCTTTTTTTGAGATTGGAGTGGAGATTGGGTTCGTTTTCCATATTTATGGGGAATAAGCGTAAAATGTTAATTGAACTACTTACCTTTGCCCATTATTTACTTGCAAAGATTACTTAGCAAACCCAAAGTTTATGTCTGTAGAAAGCAACGTAAGGGTGGTTACCACTCATCGCCTTGCCGAAATGAAGGCAAAAGGCGAAAAGATCGCAATGTTAACCGCATACGATTACTCTATGGCTCGCATTCTTGATGCAGCAGGTATCGATGTGCTTTTAGTTGGAGATTCTGCGTCAAACGTAATGGCTGGGCACAAGTCTACGTTGCCAATTACGCTTGATCAAATGATATACCATGCGCAGTCGGTTGTTCGCGCCGTAAAGCGTGCCCTCGTAGTTGTCGACCTTCCATTTGGAACGTATCAAGGTAACTCAAAAGAGGCATTGGCGTCGGCCATTCGAATAATGAAGGAGAGCGAGGCTGATGCAGTAAAGCTTGAAGGCGGGGCTGAAGTTATAGAATCTGTACAGCGTATTCTATCTGCAGGGATTCCTGTGATGGGGCACTTGGGGCTTACACCTCAGTCTATTCATAAGTTTGGGACTTATACCGTTCGAGCTAAAGAGCAAGCAGAAGCAGAGAAGTTAGTGCAAGACGCACATCTACTAGAGGTGGCAGGCTGTTTTGCGGTTGTTCTCGAAAAGATTCCGGCTTCGTTGGGAACCAGAGTTGCCAGCGAGCTCAAAATTCCAATTATAGGAATTGGAGCCGGGAACGGTGTCGATGGGCAGGTGCTTGTTTCTCATGATATGATGGGAATAACGCATGAGTTCTCACCTCGTTTCCTTCGTCGCTACCTTAATTTGTACGACGAAATGAAGGAGGCCGTGGAGATGTACGTAAAAGATGTAAAAAGTTCAGATTTCCCTAACGATAAGGAGCAATATTAGCCAATGGCTTTCAATCCAAATAACATAATCTACGAGGACAATCATATCCTTGCTTACAATAAGCAGGTCGGAGATATCGTTCAGGGCGATAAAACAGGAGACCAGCCTTTGTCCGAAATTATTAAGGTATTTATAAAGGAGCGCGACGCTAAGCCTGGTAATGTTTTTTTGGGAGTTACCCATCGAATTGATAGGCCAACAACAGGTGTCGTTATTTTTGCCAAAACAAGTAAGGCTCTGGAGCGTATGAATGCGCTTTTTCGCGACGGCGGAGTTGCTAAAACGTATTGGGCAATTGTGAAAAGCAGGCCTGAAAAGAATGAGGATTTGCTGGTTAACTATCTTGTTCGCAACGAAAAACAGAATAAAAGTTATGCTTATGATGAGCCTAAAAAGGATTCGAAGGAGGCAAAACTTAGGTATAAGGTTGTTGCTCAAAGCGATAACTACTCATTGCTCGAAGTGGCACTAATGACAGGGCGGCATCATCAGATTCGCACTCAGCTATCTAAGATTGGGTCGCCAATAAAAGGTGACCTAAAATATGGGTTTTCACGCTCAAATCCTGATGGAGGCATCTGCTTGCATGCTCGTAAGGTGGAGTTTGTGCATCCAGTAAAAAAGGAACGACTGGTTATTGAAGCCCCAGTTCCAGATGATGCATTGTGGAAGTATTTTGAAAAAATACTATGGAAGGAAGGGTAGCCCAACGGGGTTACCCTTTTTTCGTACGAATTGGTGTTTTTTCTTTCTAATAAATTTTGATAGGGATACATTGTTGAAAACAATGCAAAGCTGATGTTTTGTTGCTTTTTTTTATGTTAATAAATACATGTTCCTAGCGTTAAGTGTTTATTGCAAACTTTATGGGCTAATATCAATGTATTCAGATGTCTATTTTGTATTTGTTTCAGGAAGAGCATGTGCATATTTTTTGATTATGGCACGAAATGTGTAAACAAAAAGCATAACCTGTTTTAATTAACCTTAGTTGCTGAGAAAGGCGTTGCAGTGATGCAGTAGCCTTTTTCTTTTATATAACCTTTCTATCTGTCTATTTTGATTTTCATGCATCCTTCCTTTTAAACCTTAGTTTTTTCTGGGGGTGTTAGTCTAACTTTAATTTTTTTATAAATTTGACCTGAATAAGCTATTGATTGTAGCTTTTTTAAAAGTCATATATATGAAACTGTTAGTAAAGAATATAAAGAAGCTTGTACAGGTTGAGGATTTACCTAAACGTTGGGTGGCAGGCAAGGATATGCAAACACTTCCATGTGTTGATAATGCCTATCTTCTTATTAGAGATGGCTTAATTGCGGATTTTGGACCAATGGAGTTTTGTCCAACAGGTACAGATGCAGAAGAAGTTGATGCTACCGGGCGTATGGTTTTTCCATCATTTTGCGATTCGCATACCCATATAATATATGCCGGAAGCCGAGAAATTGAGTATATAGATAAGATAAGAGGTCTTTCTTACGAAGAAATTGCGAAGCGTGGAGGCGGTATTTTAAACTCGGCTCAACGACTTCGTGAAGCTTCGGAAGATGAACTTTTTGAAGCAGCAATGGAGCGCGTTAATGAGATTATATCGTTGGGAACTGGTGCTGTCGAGATTAAAAGCGGTTATGGCTTAAGTACGGATTCCGAACTAAAAATGCTTCGAGTGGCTCAACGTATAAAAAGAGAATCGCCTATTACTGTTAAAACAACTTTTTTAGGGGCACATGCTGTGCCTGCAGAGTATAAAGGCCGCCAGTCTGAGTATGTTGATTTAATTATTAACGAAATGATACCTGCTGTTGCTGCAGAGAACTTGGCCGATTTTATTGATGTTTTCTGTGATAAAGGCTTTTTTACCGTAGAAGAAACGGAAAGGATGATGGAGGCGGGTGCTAAATATGGTATGCGCCCTAAAATTCATGCCAATGAGCTGGCTCTTTCTGGTGGTATTCAGGCAGGAGTAAGGTATTCTGCTCTTTCTGTAGATCATTTAGAGTTCACAGAAAAAGATGAAATGGAATCGCTGCTTAGCTCAACGACCATGCCAACGGTGCTGCCAGGCGCTGCATTTTTCTTAGAGATGGAGTATCCGCCTGTAAGAAAAATGATGGAGGCAGGATTACCCGTAGCTCTGGCTTCTGACTATAATCCAGGCTCATCCCCATCTGGTGATATGAAATTTATTTTGAGTTTGGCCTGCGTAAAAATGAAAATGCTTCCCGAAGAGGCAATTAATGCAGCAACAATAAACTCTGCATATGCTATGGGGCTAAGCGAAACCCATGGTTCTATTTCTAGAGGAAAAATTGCAAACTTTTTTATTACAAAGCCAATTCCTTCGTACGAATATATGCCATATGCTTACACGCAAAAGTTGGTGGATGAGGTATATTTGCATGGCGAAAAAGTATGTAATAAGTAAATCTTTTTATTATGAGAGTTAAATTGATTGTTTGGGTGTTGTTGTTCGCGATGACGGGTACTGCTCATGGGCAGCTGTTGAAGAAGTTGAAAAAAACAGCAAAAACCATAACATCAACTACTGCTAATGGGTCCTCTTCTGCTCTTTCCAATGCCGATTATGTAAAAGGGTTGAAGGAGGCCTTGAATATTGCTGCGAATAATTCTGCGGTTACCGCATCGACCATTGATGGATTTAATAAAAATGTGGATATAAGAATTCCTTTTCCTCAAGATGCAATTGTTGTGAAAAACTATGCAGTTAAGATGGGGCTAAAGCCTCAGGTTGATGTTTTTGAGGAAAAGTTAAATAGGGCGGCAGAACTTGCAGCAAAAAAGGCTGCTCCGATTTTCTTAAGTGCAATTCAGAGTATGAGTATCACTGATGCTACTGGTATTGCAATGGGAGAGAAAAATGCTGCAACGCAGTATTTGAGGAAGACATCGGGCGTCGAGCTAAGTAATCAGTTTAAGCCAATTGTTGCAGAGGCATTGGCTAGCGTTTCAATTGCAAAATATTGGAAACCTTTGGCTGACTCCTATAATAAGGTATCTCTTTTTATAGGGAAAGAGCAGGTTAATGCTAACTTGGAGGAGTATGTCACTAGCAAGGCGGTAGATGGACTGTTTCTTCTTGTAGAAAAGGAGGAGGCTAATATAAGGAAGGAGCCAGTTAAGTATGGTTCCGATTTGCTAAAAAAAATATTTACAACAAAATAAAACCCAAGACCTATCAATTATGGAACAAAGGTTAATAGAATGCGTTCCCAACTTCTCAGAAGGGAATGATATGGCTATAATTAAGCAGATTACTGATCAAATCGAATCTGTTGATGGCGTTAAATTGTTGGACGTAGATCCAGGAAAAGCAACTAACCGTACGGTAGTTACCTTTGTTGGAACTCCAGAAGAGGTTTGCGAGGCAGCTTTTCGTGCCACCAAAAAGGCGAAAGAACTTATTGATATGAGCAAGCATCATGGTGCTCACCCTCGTTTTGGTGCTACGGATGTACTGCCACTAATTCCGGTTGCAAACATTACAATGGAAGAGGTCGTTGCTTATGCTCATAAGTTGGCTAAGCGTATTGGAGACGAACTTGATTACCCCGTTTATTGTTACGAAAATGCAGCGTTTGATGAAAAACGTCGTAATCTGGCGTATTGTCGTAGTGGAGAGTATGAAGCGCTTCCTGAAAAATTGACAAAACCAGAATGGAAACCCGATTTTGGTCCTGCTAAGTTTGTTGCTGAAACTGGTGCGATTGCAGTTGGTGCTCGTAACTTCTTGATTGCTGTAAATTTCAACTTAAATACGACATCTACACGTCGCGCAAATGCGGTCGCTTTTGATGTGCGTGAAAAGGGGCGTCCTGTAAGAGAAGGGAACCCTGTTACAGGTAAGAAAAAGTTAGATGAGAATGGAAAAGAAATATGGACCCCAGGTACTCTAAAAGGAACCAAGGCTATTGGTTGGTTTATCGACGAGTATGGAGTTGCTCAGGTTTCAATGAATATTACAGACATTAACCAAACGCCTTTACATGTTGCTTTCGAAGAAGTTAAAAGGAAAGCAGATGCACGTGGTTTGAGGGTTACTGGAACTGAAATTGTTGGTCTAGTTCCTGCTAGCGTGATTATGGATGCTGGGAAATACTTTCTTGCTAAGCAGCAACGCTCTGCTGGTATTGCAGATGAAGAGATAATAAAGATTGCCATAAAATCGATGGGGCTTGATGAACTTTATCCTTTTGAACCTAACAAAAAAATTGTAGAGGAAATGATAAAGGATGAAAAGAAGCAGCTAATTGATCTAACAGTGACAGGCTTTGCGATCGAGACTGCTTCTGAATCGCCTGCACCTGGTGGCGGATCTATTGCGGCTTACATGGGGGCTCTAGGTGCAGCATTAGGAACTATGGTTGCCAACCTTTCTGCTCACAAACCAGGCTGGGACGACCGATGGGAGGAATACTCAAAGGTAGCAGAGCAGGGGAAATCCTATATGGATCAACTTTTAAGGATGGTTGATGAAGACACCAACGCATTCAACAAAATTATGGATGCTCTGTCTTTGCCCAAGAAGACTGATGAGGAAAAAAATGCAAGAAAGAAGGCTATCCAAGATGCCACAAGGTATGCGACAGAAGTGCCCTATAAGACGATGCTACTTTGCTATGATTCTATGCAGGTTATGTTAGAAATGGCAAAAAAAGGAAATCCAAATTCGGTTTCAGACGCAGGAGTTGGAGCATTAGCCGCTCGTAGCGGAGTATATGGTGCTTATCTTAACGTTTGTATTAATGCCAAAGGTTTGGAAGATCAAAAGTTCGCTAGCGAAATTCTTGAAAATGCCAATGGTTTACTAACAAAAACGATTTGTCTAGAACAAGAGATCCTTCGGATTGTAATGGAAATAATCAATAAGTAGTATAATCAATAAAGTTGAAAAGGCTTTACCAGTTCGGTAAAGCCTTTTTTGCGTTTTGTAATTAGGAAATGTGTTAAAAATGGCACTGCCTGAAAAAATAATAATTTAATATTTGTTTTTAAAAATAAATTAAATGTACATTGCAACTGTTAAACTAATTTTCTAATGTATGAAACGAATAAAGCTGCTATTGCTGTCGGCTTTCGTTTGTCTTGGGCTATCCAATGCTTTGGCCCAAACGAAAGTTGCAGGACTGGTTACAAGTTCTGAAGATGGTCAACCAATTCCAGGTGTGACTATAATCGTAAAAGGTATTTCAGGTGTTGGTACTACCACTAATATTGATGGTAAGTACTCCATTAGTGTTCCTGCTTCAGGAAAAACTCTTGTGTTTAGTTATATAGGCTTTGTAACACAGGAGATTGCTTTACAAGGGAAAACAGCTGTAAATGTTGTTTTAATTCCAGATTCAAAAAAATTGGATGAGGTTGTTGTAACCGCAATGGGGATTAAAATGAGTAAAGATAAGACTGGAACTTCTGTTACTTCTGTAAAATCAGACAAATTGGATAGAACGGGCGAAACGGGAGTAATTCAAAGTCTTTCTGGTAAATCTTCAGGGTTGCAAATTGTTCGCAGTTCTGGAGAACCTGGTGCTGGTGCTTACATGCAAATCAGAGGGCAAAATACAATTACAGGGAATATACAGCCTTTAGTGATTGTTGATGGAGTACCTGTTACTTCAGGAGAACAAGGCGGAGGTGCTATAGATGGAGTTACTCAGCAATCGAGGCTAAATGATATAAATGCAAATGATATTGAATCAGTAGAAGTGCTAAAAGGGGCTTCGGCTGCCGCTGTTTGGGGAACAAGAGCGGCAAATGGAGTTATCATCATAACTACTAAGAGTGGTAAAAGCCAAAAATCGAAACCAGTCGTAGATTTTTACGCCAGTCTAACGCTTGATAAGATCAATGTTGAATGGGATAAGCAGGATAAGTTTGGTCAAGGGAAAGATGGAAAATGGAATCCTTCAAAAGGTGAGAGTTGGGGTGATAAAATTGCTGCACGAGCAGGAGGAGAAGATATCGTAAATAAAACAGGAGAGTATTTTTTGACACCTGATGGAACTAAAATTTATCCGATTGTTACAAAACAATCAAAAAATACTTACAACAATGTAAATAGAGATCAGGTTTTTCAGAATGGTATTGCAAAAGAATTTGGGGCTTCTGTTTCTATGGGAGATGAAACTGGCTCTGCATTTATTAGTATCGCCAATTTAAATCAGGAAGGTGTTATAAAGTCTTCAGATTATGACAGAACAAATGTTCGTTTTAACTTAAAGAAGAATTTGAGTAGCACAATAAAGGCAAAATTAAATACCTATTATACAAAGGTAAAGAGTAATCGAATACAAAAAGGTTCAAACCCAGATGGGCTATATCTTGGATACTTACGCACGTCTCCTGATTTTGATAATACCTATTATAAAGGAACGTATGTGAATAGTAATGGATTATTGTTTCTAAATAGTCAGCGTTCCTATCGAAATTATCTGGGATCAGCGGCTCCTGCATACAATAATCCAGGTTGGACAATTAATGAACAGTTGAATAATTCAACAGTTGATCGATTTTTAATTAACCCAGAATTGAATATAGATATTTTTAAAAATTTAACATTAACCGCAAGGTATGGGCTTGATATATCTTTAGATAAGCGTGAAACTTTTTTCCCAAAGAACTCGGCCTCTGAACGTCAGTCTGGGTATTATTCTGAAGACCATTTATTTACAAAGGAACAGACTGCGGAGGTTTTTTTGAGAGGGTTTAGGCAGTTCTCTAAAGACTTTGCTTTGACGACAATTTTGGGAGGACAGTTGAATGATAGATACTACAATACAATAACTGGTGAATATTCAAATTATATAAACTACTTAGATCCTAGAAAATTTATTTATGATCAAGCAACAAGTGACTCGAAAAATCCATATAACTATTTATCTCACAAAAAAATGTTAGGGGGATATTTGGTTATAAATGCAGATATATTCGATCAAGTATTTGCGGAGTTTACAACTAGGATTGAGAGATCTAACTCTTACGATGGAACTTTATTTTATCCATCAGGATCTTTAGCATGGCAATTCACCAAATTTACAGGTACTAATAAGGTGCTTTCATTTGGGAAATTGAGGGTGTCCTATGGAACTGTTGGTATTGAACCTCCTTTATATATAACATCTGACGATTATTTGGCCGGTTATGTAGAATCTGGATGGGGTGAAAAGTTGAACTCGACATATTTTGGAGGACACTTTAGAAGAAGTGGTGTCAGAGGTAATCCTAATATTAAGCCAGAAAAAAAGCAAGAAGTTGAATTCGGGACTGATTTAAGATTTTTGAATGATCGCATTTCTTTAAGTGGTTCGCTTTATTTCAATAAGACAACGGATGTAATATTTTCTATAGACAAACCAGCTTCTAGTGGTTATAGTAGTGTAATTTCTAATGCAGGGGAGATTACCAATAAGGGGATAGAGTTGGATATAAATGGAGATCTTCTTAAAACTAATGATTTAACATTAAACATAATGGCTAACTGGTCCACCAACAAAAATAAAGTTAAGTTGGCAGGAGGTGTTCAATCTGTTTTCTTGGATGGATTTACAGGAACTTCTTCTAGGGCAGTAGATGGAGAGCCATTAGGAACTTTGTGGGGCGGAAAATGGGCTAGAAATGACAATGGAAGTTTAAAGTTGGATTCTAAAGGTTTCCCATATGCTGCAGAGAAGGAAGGAATACTTGGCGATCCTAATCCTGATTGGAGAGGTGGCATTGGCGCAAGATTAAACTACAAGGGGTTAACTTTTAGTTTCTTATTTGAGCGGTCTCAAGGCGGAGATATGTGGGCTGGAACTTATGGCGTGTTGAATCACTTTGGGATAAACCCAGAAACCGCAAATGAGGTTACTTTGAGCAAGGATGTTGTTAATGCAATTGGTAATGTAGTGCCGAAAGGAAGTACTGTTCGTGGTAACTTAGTCAATTTTGGAGCAGGCGAAGTTCTTTTGGATCAAAATTGGTATCAGACAAACGGAGGTGGTTTTGGGCCTGTTGCTGAACAATTTGTTGTTGATGCAACATGGACTCGTTTGCGAGAAGTTAGCCTCTCCTATGCACTGCCATCTAAGTTGCTTAGTAAAATAAAGGTAAGGAGTGTAGAGTTAGGAGTTGTAGGACGTAACTTGTTCTTATGGACAGATTTTAAAGGTGTTGACCCTGAAACTAATTTAACAGGTACAACAAACGGACGTGGGCTTGATTATTTTAACAATCCAGGCACTAAAGCTTTCGTATTTTCTGTAAAACTTGGTTTTTAATGTAAAAAGCGATAAAAATGAAGAAGATATTAATTTATACTTTGGCCATACTATCCTTAGCAGTAGTCAACCAATCATGTAGTTATGTCGATCTTGAGACCGAAGATCCTAATAACTTTACCGACGCGCCTTCTGAATTAATGATAAATCAACCATTACTGTCCTTATGTTTGGTTCAGGAGGGTGACTTGGCTCGAATTACAGGTATTTTTTCTAATCAGTTTACAGGTGCTGATCGTCAATATTTATCATTGAATCAGTATATAACGACTACTGGTGATTATGACAATATTTGGGCAACTCTTTATGTGGATGGTGTTGCTCAATGTAAAATCATAGAGCAAAAGGCTGCCACTCTAAATTTAAAGAAACTTCAAGGGGTCGCAAAAATTGTTCGTGCATATTTAATTGGAACAGCGGCGGATTTGTGGGGAGATGTTCCTTATACCGAGGCCGCAAATGATTTGAAATATCCAATGCCAAAATACGATAATCAGGTTAGTGTGTATGATTCCGTGCAAGTCCTTTTGGATAAAGCAATTGATTTGTATAAAGTTGGTGCAGACAGTGACAATGGGAAGGTTTACGGTAATTTAACTTTGGATGAGTCAGTGTTGAAGCAGTTCGATTGGCTAAATGTTGCTTATAGTTTAAAGGCTCGTTACTTTTTGCATGCCAAAAACTATCAAAAAGCATTAGATAATGCATTGAAAGGAATTGGAAAACCAGAGCAAAGTTGGATTTTTAATCATGACGATAAAGGCAACTATTCTGATGGCAAATTTAACTTGTTTTATAGCTTTTTGGAATGGAATAGAGGCGGTTATTTAAATGCTGATGATGCCTACCTTCCTCGTATTTTGGATTCAGGAGAGAGTACTTATAGAGGAAATGCTAAGACTAATGAGGCTGCTAGATTTAAGTATTATTTTCTAAGCGGAGGTGATGCTGTTTATGCAAGTCTCTATGATCCAAATATGTCGGATGGGATATTTGCGGTTAATTCTGGCTATACCCTTTTAAGTTATGCAGAAACTCGTTTAATTGAGGCAGAATGCTATTTGCGTATAGCAGTTCCTAATAAGCAGGCTGCTCTAAATGCTCTTAATCAGGTGAGACAAGCACTTAATACTTATTATGGAGGTAATTTTTATCAAGATTATGTTGATTCCGATTTTTTAACTAATAGTGATTTGTTAAAGGAGATCCTTTTGGAGAAATATATATCATTATTTGGACAAATAGAGGTTTACAATGATTTGCGACGTTCTAATAATTTAATAGGAGTTCCATTAAAAAAGGGAGCCGTTTTAAATAAAATTCCAGAGAGATTGTTGTATCCTCAAACAGAAGTGGGGGCTAATAAAAATATGCCTGCAATACAAAGTATTGATAAACCAACAAGGGTTAATGGTGGAAATAGTTAGTATTTAGGTTTGTATAGCAGTTTGTTAGAGAGGGGGAGGTCGAGAGGCCTGCCCCTCTTGTTTACTAATAGCCAACAAAAAAGGTGAACCTAAAGTGTTCACCTTTTTTGTTGATATCCTTTAATTATTTGTCTAAATCTTCAAAATTAAGGATTGGTGTGAGGTTTTCTTGATTTTTATCATCGTCAAATAGTAGTGATGACGAGAGTTCTGGTTGCGTCCCTTTTACAAAATCAACAGTATTGTTTATTGCTGTAATGAACTTGTCAAAATCTTCTTTGTAAAGGTACAGATGGTGCTTTTCGTAAACAAACTGCCCATTTCTGAGCAGCCTCTTCTTGCTTTCTGTAATGGTGATGTAGTACTCACTACTTTTCATCTTCTTTACATCAAAAAAATAAGTCCGTTTCCCTGCTCTAAAAGATTCTGTATAAATTTCTTCTTTTTCGATAGGGTTAGTTTCATTAATTAAAGAATCAAATTCATTCATTTATTTTCCCCCAAAAAATTATTTTCAACACTTTACAAATTTAACAAAAATATCTATGTTAAATCTGGTTAATCCTTTTTTTTGGTCATAGGTATGACTTTTTATGAAAAGTGGATGGTGTTTTTTAATACGCTCGGAGTTGCGCATCCTTACTTTAGCAAGTAACCTGTTTTTGTATGTTTGATAGCTGGCTATTTTTGTTCTCCGTATTTTTGTTGTGCAGAAATATTTCACGTATTTTGATTAAATGAATTTGTAATTGCTGCTTCAAAAAAATACCTTTGTAGGCTAGTTTTAAAAAACGTTCTTTATAATCATGGTAAGCAGAAGACTACTTCGGATTAAAATTTTAAAAGCGCTCTACGGTCATTTCAAAAGTGGTGACAAGACTATTAATGCCTCTGAAAAGGAACTATTCCAAAGCATTGAGAAGACCTACGACCTTTATCATTACATAATGCAGCTCCTTGTCGAGGTTGCTGATTATGCTCAGTCAAGAATTGACATTGGAAAGCAGAAGTATCTTCCTTCACCTGAAGAAAAAAATCCTAATACAAAATTTGTTGACAATATTATAATTGGTCAACTTCGCCGAAACGAGCAGCTCAACAAGCGGTTGCACCAAAACTCATTATCGTGGGAGAATAATCCTGAATTAATAAAGAAACTTTACATGAATATGCTTTCAAAGCCTTACTATAAAGCTTATATGGCTGATTCTAGTAGGAGTTTTGAGCAAGATCAAGCATTTGCCTTGGAGTTTTTTTGGAATGAAATAGAGGATTTCGAAGATTTGTATCAAATTTTAGAGGATCAGTCAATTTATTGGATTGATGATGTTGAGTTTGAGCTAGGAATGATCATCAAAACAATAAAGAAATTTAAGGAAGATCAGCCTTCTTATGCCTCTTTGATGCCTTTGTATAAGGACAATGCGGATTATGAATTTACAAAGCGTTTGTTTAGAAAAGCAACGGTTAACCACTTAGAGTACAGACAAATTGTTGATGAGTATACAAGCAACTGGGATGTAGATCGTATTGCCTATATGGATATCCTTATCATGATTGAGGCGATTGCCGAAATGATTGAGTTTAAGGAGATGCCTATTAAAATTTCGATGAATGAGTTTATTGAACTTTCGAAGTTATTCAGTACGCCAAATAGCAGTACATTTGTTAATGGAGTACTCGATAAGGTCGTGAAATCGCTGACAGAAAAAGGTATTATTGTAAAGGAAGGCTTAGGTCTTGTCGAGCCTGAAGTTCAGGAGGAGGAGTAATGAGGCTTTTTCTATTCGCTTGTGCTGCTGTTTTTCTGTTTTCTTGCGGAGGTAAGAATGCGGAAAAACAACCCTCCAATGTTGGTCGTTCTGGAAATCAGGAATGTGCAATGATGAAATTTGAACAAACGTCTTCCGATTTTGGAGAAGTTGCGCAAGGTGAGAAAGTCGTTCTTTTTTATACCTTTGAAAACGCAGGTGGGAGTGATTTGGTAATATATGAAGCAATTCCATCATGTGGGTGTACATCTCCTAAATTTGATGAATCGCCAGTAAAACCAGGCGAAAAAAGGACTGTCGAAGTCACTTTTGATTCGGATGGATGGAGCGGGAAGCAGCAAAAGTCTATTACATTTAAGACCAATGGTGTTCCTGATTACACCACTATTTTACTTTCGGGTACCGTAAACTAGTTTTAAATAAAACAATACTTAGATGACAAACTCGTTTTTACTACTTCAAGCAGCACCTCAGTCGGGTGGTGGTATTAGTATGCTTATAATGATGGTTCTTATCATTGTTGTAATGTACTTTTTCATGATTCGTCCTCAACAAAAGAAGCAAAAGGAGCTTGCAAAGTTCCGTAGTAGCCTTCAAAAAGGAGATAAGATTGTTACTATTGGTGGAATTTACGGAAAGATCGCTGATATTAACGATCAGTATGTTACTGTTGAAGTTGGTGGTGATGTAAGAATTAAATTTGACAAGTCTGCGATCCTTAAGGATATGAGCGATGCTCCTCAGTCTCGTTAACCGATAAACTTATTTTTAAGAGGCTTTCATTTTTTCATTAACTTTATGGAATTGAAAGCCTCTTTTTTTATTGCTATATGGCATTTAAAAGTACAAAACGTTTTATTGATATAATCCTATTAAAAAGGAGAATTCGTATAACTGAAAAGTTTGTCGTTTTTTGCTTTTTTTTAGTTTTTTCAAGCGCAATTTGGTATCTCAATAAGCTGAGTGGAGATTACGTTATTGATTTGAAATTACCTGTTAAAGTAACCTATACAGATACGGATAAAATCTTGGTTGATGAGGGCGAAACATATCTAAAAGTTCAGGTAAAAACCAAAGGATATACCATTTTACGCTATAAATTTAAGACAGCACTGAACCCTGTTCAAATAGATATTGCGTCTTATCGGCTATTTCGTCAAAGTGGGAGCGGCGACAGGTATTACGTCCTGTCGAATTTCTTAAAGTCAAATCTGGCAACTCAACTTCCCAGCAATATTAAAATTGAGAATATAAATCCAGATACGCTATTCTTTAGATTTTCCTCCTCTTATTCTAAGATTGTTCCTATTGTGGCAAGTGCAAAACTCTCTTTTGAGGATCAGTATATGCAGGTTGGGCATATTCTTATTTCACCCAATCGTGTGAAAATTAGTGGACCAGAAAGCGTTATTCGCAATGTAAAGTACGTAAAAACGGAACTTATTTCTGGAGAGTTGCTGAATGAATCTATTTCAGGGACTACTGGTTTAGAGGCGCATCCCAATATTCTAATGTCTACAAAGGATGTGCGTTATACGGTAGATGTTGCTAAGTATGCGGAATCAACGATACGTTTGCCGATTAAAATGTCGGGTGTAGACTCTAATTCTGTACTGCTAATTCCATCTGTGGCAGAGTTGACATACCGTGTTGCCCTGAAGGATTATGGAAAAGTTCAGGCATCTCTTTTTAAGCTTACAGTAAAAGGTCTTCCTTCGGGACTTTCCAATTTGGTGAAGGTAAAGGTGGATACTTTTCCTTATTTTGTGAGCCATATTCGGGTTGACCCTGAATTTGTAGAAGTTTATAATCAAAAGAAATGATTGTAGTTGGATTGACAGGAGGGATCGGTTCCGGAAAATCAACGATTAAGCAAGTTTTTGAAATTCTTCATGTTCCAGTCTTTGAGTCAGACAAGGAAGGGCATGCTGTTTTGCAAGACGCTGGTGTTGTCGCTAAACTTAAAGATGTTTTTGGAGCTGATGTTATATCGCAGAACGGAGAAGTTGATCGGAAGCGATTGGCTTCTATTGTATTTTCAAATAAGGATCAACTTTCGGTTCTAAATGGGATTATTCATCCAGCCGTTAGAGATAAATTTAAGAGCTGGAAGGATGCTCATTGCCATAGCCCTTATGTGATAAATGAGGCTGCGATTCTTTTTGAAAGTGGCCTTAATTTGCATGTTGATTGTAGCATAAATGTGAGTGCACCTGCTGATATTCGCATCGAAAGAGTTATTTTACGAGATAAAATTGATAAAAAGCAGGTTCTTGATAGAATAGCGAACCAAATGAGTGATGATCAGCGAGAAATGCTGGCAACTTGGACTATTATAAACGACGGGAAGTGCCCTGTAATTCCTCAGATTTTAAAAATTGACGGTCAATTAAGAAATAAAATAGAATAGTTATGCGATTTGGAAAGTGGGTTGGCGGAAGCATTGGCTGGTGGGTCGGAGGCCCAATTGGTGCCATTATAGGTTTTGCTGTAGGTACTTTTTTTGATAATAGTGAAGTTCGAGTGGGGGCAGAAGGGTACCAGCCCCAATCTGCCCAGGATGGATTTAAGGTGAGCCTGGTGGTTCTTGTTGCCGCCGTTATGAAGGCCGATGGAGAAGTGAAAAAATCGGAGTTAGATTTTGTAAAAGATTTTTTTGTTCGAAATTTTGGCGTTGATGCAACTCGTGATGCTATGCTGATGCTTCGCGATGTGCTAAAGCAGGATGTTTCTATAGATGATGTGTGCCGCCAAATTGGTCAACATTTGGATTATAATACGCGTCTACAGCTGCTGCACTTTCTTTACGGCATTGGGAAGGCTGATGGAGTTCTTGATCAGCGCGAGCTTAGCGTTATTGAGAGAATTGCTTATGCAATGGGAATTTCAGGAGCGGATATGTCTTCAACTAAAGGGATGTACTATGAGGACATAAACTCGGCATATGCCGTTCTTGAGGTGTCGAGTACAGCATCTGATGATGAGGTGAAGAAAGCTTACCGTATTGCGGCTGTAAAGTATCACCCCGACAAGGTAGCGCATCTTGGAGTCGATGTTCAGAAATCGGCCAATGAAAGATTTAGGCAGGTAAATGAAGCTTATGATAAAATTAAGAAAGCCAGAGGTATGGCATAATTTTATATATTTGTACGTTACAACAGAAATAAACTAAATAGTAGTATGGATTTAAGGAAGATTTTGGCAGTTGCCGGATATCCAGGTCTTTACCAATTTGTGGCTCAAGGCCGCAATGGTATTATTGTAGAAAGCCTCGAAGATAAGAAACGATCTAATATTCCTGCTTCGGCAAAGGTTAGTGCCTTAGGGGAAATAGCAATTTATACTGATAGCGAAGAAATTGCTCTTCAAGATGTGCTTCTTGCCATAAAGGAGAAAATGGCAGGAGGACCTGCTCTTGATGCGAAAAAAGCGACAAATGATCAGCTTAAAAAGGCAATGGAGGAGGTTCTTCCTAGCTATGATCGTGAGCGAGTTTATGCTTCTGATATGAAGAAGTTGTTCCTTTGGTATAATATACTTCAAAGTAACGACATGCTTGATTTTGAAGTAGTAGAAGAAACTGAAGAATCTGCTGAAGAATAGTTCTAAAAAAAGGCGACCAAATTTGGTCGCCTTTTTTATGATTTCTTACTTTATTCCGTTAAATATTCGGCTCCATCTAATTCCTCCGAAAAGACCTTTTTGTCCATCGACAGAGAACCAAATGAAGGATGCTTTTCCAACAATATGATCCTCAGGAACAAACCCCCAGTAGCGAGAGTCTGCCGAGTTATGCCTATTATCACCCATCATGAAAAAGTAGTCCATTTTGAAGGTGTAAGAGTTAGTCTGCTTCCCATTAATAGTAATGGTCGAACCGTTCACTTCCAGCTTGTTTTTCTCGTAAATCTCAATGATTCTTCTGTATAGCGGTAGGTTAAGAGATGTCAGTGTAACGGTTGTTCCTTTTTTAGGAATCCAAATTGGACCAAAGTTGTCAACGCTCCACTTGTATCTGGGATCGCTAGGGAAGATATCAATGGATACATCATCCTTGCTGCTAATACTTTCTGCGATATAAACGATATTGTCCAGCTTCTTTATTTCCGCTATGTTTTCAAATGTTGTGGTGATGGAATAGGTAGAAAGCTGATTTTGATCTATCTGCACATCACCCTGGTTGATGCCTAAATTTTCGAATACAGCAGGGTTGATTTCGGTCCCATTCGTTCTTACGATGAATGTGCTTTGTTGTCCTTTTGGGGTATATGCAGGTTTGCTGTTTACGAAAAGCTTACCTTCTTTTACTTGAAGAACATCTCCTGGTATTGCGACGCAACGCTTTATGTAGTTTTCCTTTTTGTCTACAGGACGTACGATAATGTCGTTATTGCTCCAGATTGCTTCTCTGCCATAGTTTCTAACGAGCTGATAGTAGCTTGCTTCTTGATGCTGAAGAACAACCGTGTCGCCTTCGGGAAAGTTGAAAACCACAACGTCGTTTCGTTTCACCTCTCCAAATCCAGCCAAACGCTTATATGGAAGTTCAATCCACGTAAGGAAGGATTTTTTCATGCTGTTGGTAAAAGGCAGTGAGTGGTGGACGAAAGGGAAGGAGATCGGCGTGTTGGGGACTCTTGGACCGTAAGCTGTTTTGCTTACAAAAAGATAATCACCAACTAATAGGGTCTTTTCCATTGATGGGGACGGAATAACGTAGGCCTCAATGAAAAAAATACGAATGATAGATGCCGCAATCACCGCAAAAATGATTGCATCAACCCATTCGATTACAGCATTTTTTTTGCCGCTTTGTTTGTAGTTGCGAGGCTTCCAGAATGTCCAGTTCACCTTTTTGGTGATGTACATGTCGTAGATGATGGCGACTCCAATGATCAGCCAAAAGTTCTGAAGCCAAATTAAAAATAGCAAGTAGGCTAGCGTTATATAGCCAAACTTAAACCATTTATTCGAAAGAATTTCTTTGATTTTGTTCATTCAGAGTGATTGAATTACAGTGTAAGTAAATCGTTCATTGTGTGTATTCCTTTTTTGCCCACTAGGTATTCTGCCGCAAGTACAGCACCTAGGGCAAAGCCTTGCCTGCTTTTTGCGTCGTGAGTAAGGGTTATGGTATCTACAGGAGAGTTGTATGTCACGGTATGAATGCCTGGAATGTCTCCTTTTCGTATAGAGATAATTCCCAACTTACTATCATCAGTTGTAGATTCGTTAACCCATCCAGTTTTTTGTGGGTATTCTTTTAAAATATGCTCAGCAAGGGTGATGGCAGTGCCACTAGGAGCGTCCAATTTCTGGTTGTGGTGCCACTCTTCCATTTCAACGGAGTAATCCTTCAATTTGGCCATGATTTTGGCTAGATACTCGTTTACGTGGAAGAATATGTTTACTCCAAGGCTAAAGTTTGAAGCGTAGAATAAACCTCCGTTATTTTGTGTTACGAATGCTTCCATCTCTGGGAGCCTGTCTAGCCAACCTGTAGAGCCACAAACAAGAGGGACTCCAGCCAATGTGCTCGCTTTGATGTTTTCTATGGCAGAATGAGGGGTGGTAAACTCTATGGCAACATCGGCGGCTTTAAATTTTTCCGACTTAATATCCGGCTGGTTGTCCTTGTCAATAATAAGTATGATCTGGTGCCCTCTGTCGAGCAATATTTTTTCTATTTCGTGGCCCATTTTGCCATACCCGATAAGCGCTACCTTCATTCTCGTAATCTATTGTTCTTGTTAACGAAATTATTTGACTTTTATTGCCCAAATATACTAAAGTACAGCCTACTTTTCTTGTTTGCGATGAAGCTTTTCGATAAAATATCACCTGCAGAAATAAAAAAAGGAGATCTATCGATCTCCTTCTTCCTATTTAGTTTTAACTCTATTTCAAAGTTGCAACGATAGCATCGAATGCAGTTGGGTGATTTAGAGCTAGGTCGGCTAAAACCTTACGGTTTAGAGCAACACCACTTTTCTTAATCTTACCCATGAATTCAGAGTAGCTGAATCCGTGCGCACGAGCTGCTGCATTAATTCTCACGATCCAAAGTGCGCGGAAGCTGCGTTTTTTGTTCTTTCTATCGCGGTATGCATAGGTTTGACCCTTTTCCCACGAGTTCTTGGCAACTGTCCAAACATTTTTTCTTGCACCAAATTGACCTTTGGTACGCTTTAAGATTTTCTTTCTTCTAGCTCTTGAAGCTACGGAATTGACTGATCTTGGCATAGTAATAAATGTTTACGAATTTATAGCGGTCGATTTAACGACTCTTTGGGGGCTATTTCATTCGGTTTGTTAATAAAAAACCTTATAGTACAAGCAGAAGCTTGATGTTGTTCATATCAGCAGGGTGAACCAAGCTAATGTGAGTAAGGTTGCGTTTGCGCTTAGTGTCCTTCTTTGTAAGAATGTGACGCTTGAAAGCATGCTTTCTTTTGATCTTGCCAGTGCCAGTGATTTGGAATCGCTTCTTGGCACCAGCGTTGGTTTTCATTTTTGGCATGAGAACTAACTATTAAAGTGTTAAAACTAAAAATCTTTATTTTTTCTTTGCCGCTTTGGGAGCCATAAACATAATCATACGTTTACCCTCAAGTTTAGGTAGCTGTTCTACCTTTCCTAGGTCTTCGAGCTCTTGCGCAAAACGAAGAAGCAGGATTTCCCCTTGTTCCTTAAACAGGATGGAGCGTCCTTTAAAGAATACGTAGGCTTTAACTTTAGACCCTTCTTTAAGGAAGTTTTCGGCATGCTTTAGTTTGAAGTTAAAGTCATGATCGTCGGTGTTAGGACCGAATCGAATCTCCTTAACTACCACTTTTGCCGCTTTCGCCTTTATCTCTTTTTGCTTCTTTTTTTGTTGATACAAAAACTTTTGGTAGTCGATAATACGACATACCGGTGGATCTGCATTAGGTGTAATCTCAACCAAATCCAACTCCTGCTCATCTGCCATTCTGCGTGCATCGGCAATTGAGAAGACACCGGGGGTCTCAATATTATCGCCAACGAGGCGAACCTGCCTTGCAGTTATTGCTTCGTTGATGCGTAAGCCATCATCTTTGTCCTTGCCATGCTGAGGCTTAAGAGGGCTTCTTCCTGGTTTTTGTAATGCGCTAATAGCTTTATCTCCTATTTTTAGTTACAATTAATTGGCAATCTGGCTTTCAACCTCTGATGTAATAAGCGACGTGAATTCTTCTATCGTCATTACACCCTTGTCGCCTTCGCCTTGCTTACGTACGGCTACGGTACCGGTTTCCGCTTCCTTTTCGCCAACGATAAGTAGGTAAGGGATACGCTTCAATTCGTTGTCGCGAATCTTCTTGCCAATCTTCTCGTTACGGTCATCTAAAACGGCGCGAATATCGGAATTATTTAGCAAATTTAAAACATTTTCCGCGTATTCGTTATACTTTTCGCTAATTGGTAGAATTACGGCCTGCTCGGGTGTTAGCCAGAGAGGGAATTTACCTCCTGTATGCTCAAGTAAAACGGCCACAAAACGTTCCATTGATCCAAATGGAGCGCGGTGAATCATAATTGGGCGGTGACGTTTATCGTCGCTTCCGATGTATTCTAGGTCAAAGCGTTCTGGTAGGTTGTAGTCAACCTGGATGGTTCCCAACTGCCATTTACGTCCAATAGCATCTTTTACCATGAAGTCTAACTTTGGACCGTAGAATGCAGCTTCTCCGTATTCCACTACAGTGTTTAAGCCTTTTTCGGATGCCGCTTCAATGATTGCCTGCTCTGCTTTCTCCCAATTTTCGTCGGTGCCAATATACTTTTCACGATTAACCTTGTCGCGTAAAGATATTTGCGCGGTGTAATCTTTGAAATCAAGCGTTTTGAAGATGTATAGAACGATGTCAATAACCTTCATAAACTCATCCTTTAGCTGATCGGGACGACAGAAAAGGTGGGCATCATCTTGGGTAAAGCCACGTACTCTAGTCAAACCGTGTAGTTCGCCACTTTGTTCGTAGCGGTAAACGGTTCCGAACTCGGCCAAGCGAAGAGGTAGATCCTTGTACGAACGAGGACGCGCCTTGTAGATTTCGCAGTGGTGAGGACAGTTCATCGGCTTAAGAAGAAATTCTTCTGTTTCATCTGGTGTATGGATTGGTTGGAACGAGTCCTTACCATATTTTGCATAGTGGCCAGATGTTACGTAAAGCTCTTTTTGACCTATATGTGGGGTAATTACCTGCTGGTAACCATGCTTTTTTTGTAGTACCTTAAGGAAATTCTCTAGGCGAGCACGAAGATCGGCTCCTTTGGGTAACCATAGAGGTAGGCCTTGTCCAACTCGTTGAGAGAAGGTAAATAGTTCCAACTCCTTACCCAGCTTCCGGTGATCGCGTTTTTTTGCCTCTTCGAGTAGCACAAGATATTCATCAAGCTGCTTCTTTTGAGGGAAGGAGATGCCGTATATACGGGTAAGCATCTTGTTCTTTTCGTTTCCACGCCAGTAAGCACCCGCAATGCTGGTAAGCTTAATTGCCTTGATCGAACCTGTGTCTGGAAGGTGTGGTCCACGACAAAGGTCGGTGAAGTTTCCTTGGGTGTAGAAGGTGATGGTTCCGTCCTGTAGGTCTCTAATTAGCTCTACTTTGTAAGGATCTCCCTTCTCTGTATATGTATTTAAGGCTTCCTCTTTAGATACTTCTTTGCGAACATAGGGTGATTTGGTTCTTGCCAACTCGAGCATCTTGTTCTCTATTTTAACAAGATCAGCTTCTACAAGAGGCTGTCCATTTAGATCGATATCGTAGTAAAAGCCATTCTCGATGCTTGGTCCAATTCCTAGTTTAACGCCTGGATATATTGCTTCTAGCGCCTCTGCCATAAGGTGGGCCGAGGAGTGCCAAAAGGCATTTTTCCCTTCCGTATCATCCCACTTGTGGAGCTTCAAGGTTGCGTCCGTCGTTATTGGGCGCGTCAAGTCCCAAACTTGACCATTAACGGTTGCCGCTAGTACATCTTGAGCCAGTCGAGGGCTAATAGACTTAGCAATATCCAAGCTGGAGCTTCCTTCGGGATATTCCTTTACGCTATTGTCTGGAAAGGTAATTTTAATCATACTGTTTGTAACATTTACACTTTTGAACTTACAAATATATTCGATTTTTGCCTTGTTTAAAGATTAATCTGCCTTTTATTCTACCCATTTGCTCCGAAATATCGTCAATTTATCCGATTGAAGAGAAGGCTGAGCATGTTGGATGGAGTAAGCACGTCAAAAATAGTGCCTATAAGCGACATGTAAGACTGCTTTTGTCCTTGAACGATCGTTTTTTGTAAAATATAGGAAACTAAAGTGCTATATAACTTAGTATCGTTCAACGGAGAGCTAATGCTCGCTTTTTTGTCTATCTGCCGCGTGTTTAGTTTTGTTCGTTGGGAATTCCTTGTAGGGAAATCTCCTCCGCTTCTTTTGCGTGCAGAGCTAGCCAAATAAAGTAGATTAGCATCGTGTAAAAAAGCACGTTTGCTACCTGGCTAAAGAATTTGGCAACTGCGGTGGCTGCTAAAACAACTAAAAGTGAGGTGATAATCTTTGATAACACCCAGAGAACTTTTAGATAATCGAGTGTTTGCTTTTGTACCTTGCCCTTAAACCACGAGGTGTAAATCCATATAATGGTTGCCAATCCAATGATTTTTAGGGAAAAAGCTATCCAAAGAATGGGGATGACAAAAATGAGGTAGGTTAGGAGGTATCCAATGGTGGTAAGCAATGCCGCAATACCGATTGTCGCTATTTTTTTTGTTTGGAAAAGCAGCGAGCCGTTTACTACAATCAGAAGAATTCCGCCTATTTCTGCCATCCGCATCGAATAATCTAGCACAAACTTTCCCCATGTAAGGTTGGTGAAAAATTGTAGGATTGTTCCTAAAACAGCCAAAATCAACGATGTAATGGTAAAATAAAGTAGCGGTTTGAATTTCATTCTGTAAGTAGATTTAGGGTTGCTAATAAAGCGATTTTTGCTAAAGATTGGTTCGTTAATTCAAATTAAAATTACTTTTACAGGTTCGTTTTTTGAAATAGAGCGTGTTAGTCTAAGTTCGGTTACCAACCTCTACTTAGATTGCCGATTTCTGTCAACAAAGATCGAGAAGTTGGCTATTGTTGAATCATAAAATATTTGTGCAACCGTAAAAGTACCATATGAATACTATTATTGATCTATTTGAAGAGAGCGTAAAGAAGTATCCTGATGTAGCTTACCTTTGGGAGAAGAGTAATGGCGCTTTTCAGCCTACAACCTATGCCGAGACTCGTGAAATAGTTAGAGAATTTGCTGCGGGTCTAATGGAAATAGGGGTGCAAGCTGAGGATAAAATTGCAATTCTGTCGGAAGGGCGTAATGCTTGGATGATTTCGGAACTTGGGATTTTTTATGCTGCCGCTACAGATGTCCCCCTCTCAATTAAGTTGGAGGAGGCCAACGATCTACTTTTTAGGTTGGAACACTCCGAGTCGCGATACATTATAGTTTCAGGAAACCAGCTGCCAAAGATTAGGAGTATTATTGGCAAGCTGCCCAATATACAGAAGGTGATTGTGATTGACAGGCTGGATACTTATCAGCCAGGAGAGATCTGTTGGGACGAAGTTCGTGAATTGGGCATAGCGGCGCTGCGGAATTCCCAAAAGCAAGGCGAGCTGATAGAGAGAACCGCACTGGTAACGCCATCATCCTTTGCCAACATTACCTATACCTCCGGCACTACTGCCGATCCTAAAGGAATAATCCTAACGCATAGCAACTATACCTCGAATGTTCAGCAGGCTCTATCGCTTATGGATATCCCGGTTGGTTATAGAACCCTCATTATACTCCCCTTGGATCACTGCTTTGCGCATGTGGCCGGCATGTACAGTTTTATGGCTAGTGGCGGAAGCATCGGAACGGTTCAGGTGGGGCGAACACCAATGGAAACGCTGAAGAATATTCCTATTAACATAAAGGAGTTTAAGCCGAATCTGCTATTGAGCGTCCCCGCTTTGGCAAAAAACTTTAGGAAAAATATTGAGGCGGGAATTCGTGCGAAGGGTAAGGTTCCCGAGCTGCTTTTCAACGCGGGATTAAAGGTGGCCTACGCCTACAACAAGCAGGGATATAATAAGGGTGAAGGGCTTCGAATCCTTCTAAAACCCTTGGTGAACCTTTTTGACAAGATTCTCTTCTCGAAGCTGCGTGGGGTGTTTGGTGGCGAACTCGATTTTTTTATCGGAGGTGGTGCGCTGCTTGATATCGAACTTCAGCGTTTCTACTATGCTATTGGAATTCCCATGTATCAGGGATACGGACTGTCGGAGGCAACGCCAATAATATCGTCTAATGCAGCTAAAAAGCATAAGCTGGGTTCATCCGGATTTCTTGTGCATCCAATGGAACTTAAGATAATGGATGACGCAGGCCGCTCGTTGCCGGTAGGTGAGAAGGGTGAAATTGTGATTAAGGGTGGCAACGTGATGCACGGCTACTGGCGCAATGACAAGGCTACCGCCGAAACGGTGGTAGACGGCTGGCTGCATACTGGCGACATGGGCTACATGGATAAGGATGGCTTTTTGTACGTAATGGGCCGCTTTAAAAGCCTGCTCATAGGCTCCGATGGAGAGAAGTATAGTCCCGAAGGGATTGAGGAGGCGCTGGTTGCCCACTGTAGGTTTATCGATCAGGTAATACTTTACAATTCGCAAAACCCCTACACGGTGGCGCTAATCGTGCCCAATAAGGAGGCTATGAAGCGCTACGTAAAGCACCATAGCCATCATCATAAGTTTGGATGGGACACTACCGAAGGGAAGAAAAAAGCTATAGAGAAACTGAATGAGGAGTTGGCCCAGTTTCGCAAGGGAGGACATCGCGCCGGGATGTTCCCTGAGCGTTGGCTTCCAACAACCTTTGCTATCCTACCCGAAGCATTTACCGAGCAAAACGGTATGATGAACAGCACCATGAAGATTGTTCGTGGCAAGGTGGAGGCTGCCTACCAGAATGTTATCCAAGACCTCTACGCTAACGGTAAGGATATCTATAGCGCCTACAACATAAAATCGCTGGAGTAGCATTTTTCGGCTATTAAACTTTAAGCGCCATTTCATTAGGTTGGAATGGCGCTTTTGCTTAATGGTGTTCTATGACCATTTTGTCTGTGTCCGAATGCCGAATTAGGACTCTGTCTGGGTCAGTCCTACAAACGTTAAACTTCCATCAAAATCAAACTAAACATTGCCAGTTGGTGTTGGTATAGATGTTTTTAAATCCTACAGTTATGAAAAGAATTTTAGTGTTTTTATTCGTGATCTCTTTAGGTGTAGGGGCGTCGGCTTACGCTCAAACCGTGTCTAAAGATGTGGAAAGGCTAAAGAAGGATGTAAAGGACGAGAAGGTTAAGAAGCAGTCCGACCTAAAGGCTGATGTAAAGGCCAAGGAAGACAAGGTTAAAACTAAGGAAAAGAGTACCAAGGAGGCGATTAAGGAGGATTACCAAAAGTCGAAGGCTGCCGTAAAGAAGGAGGAAAAGAAGGTGGAAGCCAAGACGAAAGCGGCTTACAACGATGTGAAGAGCGCTGTTAAGGAGGATAAGGAGGCCGTGAAAAAGGAGTACCAGAAAGATAAGGGCAAAGTGAAGGCTAAAGCGGCCGAACTTACGACTACCGATCAGCTGGTTCCCAACCTAAAAGGTCCAAATGGCGAGAAGGTTTACCTTGGGCCTAAAGGCGGAAAGTATTACATCAACAAAAACGGGAACAAGACTTACTTAAAGTAAACATCAAAGGCTGCCATCACAGGCAGCCTTTTTTATGGGAAGTTTTGGCTCGATAGAAGTGCACGTTTACTGGGGATTTCCTTCTTTTTTTGCCTGTTGCTTTGCTTTATTTGCCGTTATTCAGCAACTGGTAATTTATATATGAAAGAAAAAAGCATAAAGCAAACTATTAATATTCTTGAAATTCCTGCGCAAGACAGCATAATGGCTATTCGCGAAAAGAATTTGACAAGATTTATTAATCTAAGAGATGTTACGCACATCAAGAGCAACAGCTACTTGTCAATAGTTTATACGATCGAAGGGGAGGCTTTCACTTTTTCTAAGCTGCTGAGGCAGTTTGAGGAGAGCCTTCATGATTACGGATTTGTGCGGGTAAACAGAAACTCCATCGTCAATTTGATTCACGTAGAGCGGTATGAAGCAGGTGATAACCCGGTTGTATTTTTACGAGGGGAGCGAAATTTAGCGGTTTCTCGTCGTCGCTGCCGCCTTATTCGAAGTTTATACCTTTTTTAATAGCTTAACATAAAGAGTGTTTTTAACCTCTTATTGGACTATTGCGACCTTTTATTAGGTTTTTTTACCATAGTAAATATAAGGTGTTTTGATGCTGTAACTTGTGTATTAAATAAATCTTTCTTTTAGGAGCGATTTACTAATATTTTAATTCTCTTATAAGAATGTTGTGTGTGAAATCTGTAAAAGATCATTAAAATGGAAAGCGTAAACTATCAAACAACAGGAGGGGCGGGAATTCACCAGCCAAAGTTTATTAGCCAGAAAGAGCAGAAAATTATAGTAAGGGCAAAGTCGGTTAGCCATATTCTGAATATGGCCGAGGTTACGCATTTGATTTGCGATTGCTACCTCACAACGCTGTATTCAAAATCGGGTGGAAGTGTGATGGTAGCCAAACTACTAAAGGAGTTTGATGATGAGTTGCGCGATTACGGTTTTATACGGGTTAACCGGAATGCAATGGTAAATGTGTTGCACGTGGTTAGCATTGCAAACGGGCGTCGTCGGCTGGTGACCCTTTCAAATAATGCCACAATAGAGATATCTAGAAGGGGAATGGCTAGGCTAAAAGAGTCGGTTGAAGTAAAAAGCCTATAAGAGAGCAGCTGGTAAGGCTTTTCGCACCCTTCATTAGATCTGCAGACCAATGTACGCTAACAGGCAGATAGGATTGTAAATTTGAGATGTAATTAATTACAAGTGGATGGTGACGCCACTATAAATGCAGCCAAAAAACAGTTATAAATTACAATTATGTCACAAGAATTGGTTTCAATGGCGCAGGCATTTTCTGGTCTGCCCATGGATTCTCTAATCGGAGGTCCACTTAATGCTGCTGCAAAAGCAAACGCAGCAATGGCTCTTACCCAAACATCATTTTTGTTAGACACATGCTTTAGTAAAAAGGATGAGAAGAACTATGAGCCTATCCTTATTTCGATGACTCTGACAAGAGGGGTTATCCAACCAGCTGAAGCCGGAAAGGATCCTATCATCAAGCAGGTGCAAACAAAGTTCGAGCTGCCTATCTTGACCATTATTCCTCTAAACTCGTTGGCTGTAGACAATGTTGACATTTCGTTCGAAATGGAAGTGAAGTCTAGCTTTGGGGAGGATACTCATGAAGAAAAGTCTAAGGCTCTTAAAGCAGAATCAAGCTTCGAAGCAAAGTTTGGGTATGGTCCTTTCTCTGCCACCATTAAGGGTAGCGTTAGCTACGATCAGAAGGAGTCTTCTTCTCGTGATACCCACTACCAGAAAAGCAACTCTGCAAAGTACACTGTAAACGTGCATGCAGGACAGCTTCCACTTCCTCAGGGGGTAACGACTATCATTGACGCTTTCACGAAGTCTATTGAACCTATTGAACTGCCTGTAAGCAAGTAGACCGAAAGTAGGATTAAAGATTTTGGTAAGGTTTAGTTGAGTGAGGTTTGAACGGATGTTCAGCATCTCTATGTAAAGTATTCACTGGCATGTAAAAATGCCAGTGAATATCAAAAATCTTTTGACAACAATTATTATGGATAACAGTAACGATTCGGGACCGCAGTTCGGGAAGCAGCTACCTAGCATGGTAGATCTTCTAAGTGCTCCGTTGGTTGCGGCAGCCTCAGCCAACTCGTATATGGTAAGGGAGCAAACTCGATTTTTAATGGACACCTGCTTTGTGGCCAAAGGCTCAAACCAATTTGAACCGATAATGATTGAGATGTCTCTGACAAGATCGGTAATGAAGGAGGGGGCAGGAGATGGACCCCAGTTTCAGACTGTAAGAAGCGTTTTTCAGGTCCCTATTCTCACAATGGTTCCCTTGAATTCATTGGCGGTAGATAATGTGGATATTGATTTTAGCATGGAGGTGGTGTCGTATTCGAGCAATACCTCTACCACAACGACAAAGAAGGAGGAGCCGAACGCAGGTACTAGCGGATGGTATGACAAATCAGCCTCTAACGAGCCAGCATTAACAGGAAAACTTAGCTATGATTCTAACGATAAAAGTGAGAATAGAAGCCATAACGCATCTAAGCTAAACGTGAAAATTCATGCAGGAACGGTTCCTTTACCAACTGGCGTAACCACCCTGATAGACCTGTACCTGAAATCAATTAACGCAGTCCCATCTTCAGTACAGCAATAGCTATGGATGATAAATTACAGAAAATAGGATGTCCCGTTTGCCAGCATCCGATATACTTTGAGGTAAAACGGCTAATACAAGGCGAATCGTTTATCTGCGCAAACTGTAAGAGTGCGGTCAGCCTTTCTTCATCGAGCAGCCAAGTGGTGCAGCAGGTGATGTCAGAGTACGAAAAGTTGAAGGTTAAAAAAAATATAAACGACAAAAAAAACTAGAACTATGATAAAGTTAAGAGCGTTTGTAGATGCAATCCATGATGCAATTGTAGGTGCTAACGATACGCTTACGGATAGCAGCGTGGGGATTATTGCCAAATTTTTTAAAAAGGCATCGCCAGATGGAAGTGACGATGTTCTTGTTCCAGAATCGATTGTAGTAAAGTATCCCCATGTAACAGACAAGGGGGTAGAGGAAGTTGATGTGAAAGTGCCGCTGCTGACGTTGGCTCCTATAACCTGTCCTACGATAGATGAAGTGGAGTTTACAACAAAGTTCGAGATGGATATTGTCGAGAATGAGCTGAATCTAAACTTCTCGAGAGATAATAAAGATACCAAGGAAACGACTTCAAATAGAACTGGAAATATAAAAATACGAATAACACCACAGGAAATTCCAGAGGGGTTAAAGAGCATCATTGAAGGGTACGAAAGAGTTTTGAAATCACAGATTCCTTGATTTAAAATTTTACGGCTATGTGGTTTCGGAATAAAAAGTCAAGAAAACAGGAGGTCTCTCTATCTCAGATTATAGCCGACTTTAAAGAGGCTCTGAATAGAAGCCAAGAGGCTCATGAAAAGTATCAGTTAGCCCGGGTAAAAGAGTTCTACAATGCAGATGGGACGCTAAAAACTACCAGGTTTAAGGCGGAAGACGGCATGGAGATGGAAATTCCCAACTGTAAGCTTGTAAACCATTCCATACTTCATCTGGATGAGTTTAGGATGCAGTTTCAGGCACGAATAGGGGAAGTAAAATTGGACGGGTTACGGGAAAATTATGCTGAAATGGTAACGGCTCCTTTGCTAGTGACTTTTTCGGAAATGGTTGGAGGAAGCCAGATTCAAGTCGAAATTTCTTACAAAAAAAATAAGGAAGAAACGCTGCTTTTACATTCGAAACTGAATGAGGATAGGTTGTAGCGGTGCTTTTAATTTGTGGAATAGCTATCAGTTGAGTAGGATAGAATTACAGGTAAGCCGAAAACTGGATAGAGTAGGCAAAATTATTGGGGTGTGCTTTTTCTGAGGAACTCATTAGGGCTTAAAAGTCAAGAGAAGGGCTATGTGTTGATTTTAGGCTGTAGAAGATACTCCATGTAAGCAGCATCTCCTTTTTAAAACAAAATTTTATGGTGAGTTACAGACAGTCGTTTAACAATTCTTGCGGGGCAGCTTCTCTTATGTGTGCAGCGTTAGAGCTAGGTGTTAATACAATTCCAAACAAGCCCGCGATTCATCCTCTGTGGACTGGTTCTCATACAATACACGAGAGGGGGGACCTTACATCAGAGGCTAGAATTTACGCGGTAACTTCAGGTAGCCCTGGTGCTCCATCAAACCAGAGCGGGTATTCGCTACCTAGTCGTATTGGTTTTACTGCAAAGGAGTTAGGTTTGACAACTATTGCTTTTGTTCCAAGATCTATTGTTGGTAATCTGTTGCTTTTTTTGTATGGAAGCGAAAAAATTGATGCAGAAAGGGTTGGAATGTTGCTTAAAAGAGAGGCTGCTCCACCGCTAGCCGATAGGCAGCGACTTTTGAGAATATTGAGAGTTGGAGAAGCTCTAGTTGGCGTCCTAACACTGGACTACATTATGTTATGGAGCGTCCTGACGCTAGTATTATGGACCCTGCTGTTGGGCAAAATTTTCCAAATTTAGATATGGCCATTGCCGCACATCGGGCTAATGGGGTGTCATATCAAGATACAGGGTTGGCTATTTTGGTTGTTTAATCCTAAGTGTGTTCCTTAAAAATTTGATGTTATGAATTTATCTAAGAACCTTACGTTGGAGGAGGTTACAAAGTCCTCGACGGCTGAAAAATTAAAGATTCGGAACGATAATATGACCGAAGAAGTTTTAGCCAACTTGAAAGCGTTGGCAGAGGCCATATTTCAAGCTGCAAGAGATAAGTTGGGCCCAATTCGAATTTCATCTGGATATAGGTCTCCTGAGTTAAATAAGGCTGTTGGAGGGTCACAAACCTCACAACACTCCAAAGGAGAGGCGTTAGACCTTCAGGGAATTAGCGTGTCAAATAAAGAGTTGTTCATGTTTATCAAAGATCATCTAGATTTTGATCAGCTAATATGGGAGTTTGGAACCAATACTAATCCAGAGTGGGTGCATGTTTCATATCGAAGAAGCGGAAAAAATCGTAAGCAGGTTTTAATTTCTGTGAAAGAAAATGGGAAAACAGGATATAAAAATTGGCCAGCATAACGATTTTTATTGCACTCTATACCTGATTTAAAAATTTAATGGATGGCTATTATCTAAAATAATAGCAGGCAGATCTGAAAAGCCTTAATAGAGTAGGTGAAATTTTTAAAATAAAAACTTTATGAGCGATTACTATTGTTGGTTGCAGTACTACGATAAGGATACAGCCAAGCAAACTAGCAGCAGTGAGATAAGGTACTATCAAGGACATAAGCATGGGGTTCAGCCAAGTGCAAATAACTGGAATGACTGTCTTAATGATTTAGTTTTGGCTGTAAATGGGGTTAGAAATCCCCCATTGAAACCTTTGTCAAAAGAAGTTATCAGTAAAGATGCAGAAAGAAAAACGCGCTCTGCGCACTAGTTAACTTTTTCTGCGAGCTCCCATTTGTTTTTTATCGAATCAGAAGAAGAAATAGTAGTTTTTTCTTTTTAAAAAGACTGTTAAAACGGTTCCCATGCCTTTCTTTAAAAGAAGTACATTGAAAAAGAACTTAGTGAAAATAGGAGTTCTGGTGGGTGTTTGCTTGGTGGTGTCACATTTTAGCAAAACGGTATTAAGTGAAGACGGGGAGCGGAGAAGCCTTATAAGCTATGCGGACGAGGTTGTTGCTCAGATCGGTGATAGTCTTTTGTTTGAAACTGGATTAACACAGCATATAGTCGACTCAGTTGGGGCGAAGGTTGCTTTGGGTTGTTTAGAAAACTCGGTCGATTATTTTGATACGTTGTTGTTTAGAAGGGTGGCACTGTCGGTGCTTGAACGAAATTCTCGTATCGACGGTGCCTTTATTCTCCTTTTAAAAAAGAAAGATGGAGCGAATGTTCGGCTAGAAGCCGCTGCATACTGGGAAAGAAAAAAAGACTCGGTAGAGGTTACTAATTGTACTAGGGACAATTGCTTGCTTTGGAATTCAGAAAGTCTCATTTGGGAAACCGTATCAAAGGATGGAGGTTTGTCCTCTTGGATTGCACCTCACTTCAATCTGCTTATCAAAAAGAGGGTCGTTACTTATGCTTGCGAGATAAAGCTGTCTGACAGTTTGTTTTGCTATGTAGGAGCAGACTATACCGTTTCTAAAGTTTATAGCATGCTCAATGGCTGGAAGGCAGGTCGGATAGGGTATCCTTACTTGATGAATAATAGCGAAGAGTTTATAGCTCATCCTAACAGTGATACTCGTACGCTAGGAGAAATAGGGAGAGCATATGGTGAGGAAACTTTAGTAAAACTGTCTGAAAATATTGAAGATACAGCAAGGATAAATCCAACGGATTACTATCATTTGAATACAGTATCTAAGGCAATGTGCTGGGAAAATGTGGTTCGTCTAGATTCTTTGGGTTGGCTATTAGGTGTTTCTATAACAGATCAACAAGTGTATAGTAATCCTCAATACTTTAATCAGCAGCGAAAAAACTGCATGCAGAGTTCGTTTGCCTATTTAGGCGGATTGCTGATTTTTGAGATATTGGTGATTTTGCTTTTGTTTCGGAAAGAAGAGGTGGCTTCATTAGTGGGAGGCACTGTGCTAATTATTTTCATTGTTGAGATTGTTTTGTTATGTCATATTAGTATTAGATATCCTTCTATTGATTTTTCAGATATGGAGATTGCTAAGAGCGCTAGCCAAAAGAGCAAATTGCTGAGGGAAGGGGTTGAGAATAATAAGGATACTCAAAAGATTTCAACCAATTTTGATCGTTGGAATTTTTCGATGTTGCTAGACGAGGATGGTGCAAAAGACTACGTTAATCTTTATAGAAGGGGGTTGGTGGGGAAGACTGATTTGCAAACGTTTCTAGTACCTGTCGGAGTATATGTGTTAACTGTTAAATTTACAGATTCATACACAACAACGCTTTCTGGCTATGTTTGGCAGATCATTCCTTATGGCCAAAATATTCAGCCTGGTATCTTATTTCCCGATGCTGAAAATTCAAATTTTGATCATAAAGATAGCGCCTTTGTAGTTGGGGGTAATCATGAAAAGTCGATTTTTTACAGGTGGCATTTTTCTACAGAAATTAGAGAACCGTTTGATTATAAGAGATTCCCATTCGACTATAATGCACTTTGGATTAGAATTTGGCCAGCGGATATGGATAAAAATGTGATTTTAATACCAGATTTTAAATCATATAACCTAATCCATCCATCTTTTAAGCCAGGCCTCGATAACGATGTTATAATTCCAGGATGGGAGATTGACGGAACCTACTATTCATTTAAAGAAAAGAGTTATAGCACTAGTTTTGACTCCAATCAGTCCAACTTTAAGGATGGGTTTCCGGAGTTGCATTATAACATAATTCTCAGAAGGGATTATTTCGATACCATAATAACGCGAATAATACCTATTGCCGTCCTTCTTTTTATGACCTACTCTATTTTATGGATATCAAAGCGAGAGGATGCTTTAGATGTTGCAATTGCTTGTGCTGGATTGTTGTTTGTTGCAGTCTTTGAGCATGTTAATCTCCGTAAAAACATGGATGCAACTGGCGTAATTTATATGGAGTACTACTATTTTGCAACTTATATGCTTTTAGTTCTAGCTTCTGTAAATGCAATTCTAGATAGTCGACTTTCTAGATATCTCCCAGAATATCTCGGTTTTTCAAAGTTGATGGTTATCGTATATTGGCCATTGCTGCTTCTGATCGTTTTAGTGGCAACTATCATAACTTTTTATTAATCATGGTGTTTTTTCTTCTTTTGTCTAATGCTAATAGCTTATTAGACAAAACAGAGAAGGAATCATTAAGGCTTATTTTCTTTCCTTTTCGTATCTTTGCCGCAAATAATTAGAGTTATGAGCGAAAGCAATCAGAACGCAATTTTCGGTATACGCCCTGTGATAGAGGCGATAAATGCTGGCAAACAGCTGGATAAGGTAATGGTTAAGAATGGGCTCGAAGGGGAGCTGATTCAGGAGTTGAAGGATTTGCTTAAGCGCAACCGTATCTTTGTACAGTATGTTCCCGAAGAGAAGCTGAACTCTGTAACCCGCCAAAACCATCAGGGAGTAATTGCTTTTGCGGCTCAAATAGAGTACTACGAGTTGGAGGTGGTGGTAACCGCCGCCCTCGAAAAGGAGAAGGCTCCTCTATTCCTCATTCTTGATGGGGTAACCGATGTGCGCAACTTTGGTGCTATTGCTCGTACGGCCGAGTGTGCCGGGGTCGATGCCATTATTATTCCAGCAAAGGGATCTGCCCAAATCAACTCCGATGCCATTAAAGCATCGGCTGGGGCGCTGCACTTCATCCCGGTTGTTAAGGTATCTAGCCTTCGCACGGCCATCTTCTATCTGCGCGATAGCGGTATTCAGATTGTGGCCTCATCCGAAAAGGCCCGCCATATGATGTACAAGGTGGACATGACGCCACCAACAGCAATTATCATGGGATCGGAGGATAAGGGGATTTCTAGCGATAACCTCAAGTTTGTTGACGAGATGGTGAAGGTACCACTAAGCGGACAAATTGAGTCGCTAAACGTAGGGGTTGCTGCCGCGCTGGTTGTTTTTGAGGCTGTTCGCCAGCGTATTTACGAGCACTTAGAGGAGATTTAATGCTTTTTTACTTGATAGTAGGGAGCGCTGAACCGTTGGTTTCAGCGCTTTTTTTTTCGGGGGATTAGCCGCCAGTCTGGGCATATTGCCGATTGCTGTTTTGGGCAAGATATTTTTGCTACCTTTTAGGAGCCTAAAACATCGTTTCCGATAGTTTGTTGTTGGTGCTAAAACTTAAAATATGGAATGTAACAGTTGTAAATCTGAGCTGGCTCTCCGAAATATCATGGAGCTGGCCTTTAAGGGAAAATCTACCTGCCTAAAATGCGGAACCTCGCTAGGCTTAAAAAACCGCTTTTTTGTAACCTTTCTGCTGGTGCTGCTGCTTTTGTTTGTGCTAGTCGCATCCTACTTTTTGGTGGTTAGCCGCATCAAAATGGGTATGGGCATAGGGTGGAGCGTGCTGACTTTACTAACGCCTTGGGTAATTTTTATGGTTGTTTTTGCCATGCTGGTGGTTCCTGCAATGGAGGTTGAACGGCGAAGTTAACAAACTGTTTTTTGTGTAATGGCTAATTTTACAGCTGTTTATGCGCTTTGTGCTGGTTTCGTTAGCTAAAAATTTAACAAGTCGTTAACCCTTTTCTGTTAGTTTTTAAGCAGCTCTAAGGGCTAGTTTGAATATTTTGCAGCGTGTTTGAAAGACAGAGATAACAGTTTTGACAACCTTCAAAAAATTCAGACTTTGAAAACGGCTACTCTAACAGATAATGACTTGGTTGGTCGCATAGCAACTGGATGCGATAACTCTTATGCAATACTACACGATCGTTACCGTCGTAAGGTTTTAGGGTATGTTACTCTTTTTATCCGTCGTCAGGACGTTGCCGAAGATATAACGCAGGACGTTTTTATTAAGGCATACCGATCTTTGAAGGCTGGATACTATCAGGACAATGGGAAGTTTGTGCCTTGGTTGATGCGCATTGCCCGTAACTTGGTTATCGATCACTTTCGGAAGGATTCTCCCATTTTTGTGGAAGATGGTAGCCCAATGGACTACAAACTGCGTAGTATGACAGGGGATGATTCTCCTGAAAAGTTAATAATTAGAAAGCAGCAGAAGTACAGCATAAAAAGCCTTATTGACGAGCTTCCGAAGGAGCAGAAAGAGGTGGTGCTGCTTCGTTTTTATATTGGCTTAAGCTTTAAGGAAATTGCAGAATATACCGATGTGAGTATAAATACAGCTCTAGGACGCATGCGGTATGCCTTGATTAACCTAAAGAAAAAGGCTGTTTCAATGGAACGTTTTTAAACATGTCTGTTTGTGTTTGTTTAAAGAAAGAGGCTACCCTTTAGGATAGCCTCTTTCTTTATTTCATATTTCCTTTTATCACTTTAATGAGGTCTACCCTAAAAATCAAACCTTTATTGGGCTCTATCTTTGAGTTTCCCTCTGCTCCGTAGGCCAAACTGCTTGGGATGTATAGCATGATGGTATCTCCGGGTCGTACTAGCTGTAGCCCTTCCTGCCATCCTTCAATGAGGTCTTTCATCGGTACTTTGGTTGGGACGCCTAGCTCGTATGAGGAGTCGAACTTAGAGCCATTAAGGAAACGGCTCTCGTAGTTAATAAGAACGGAGTCTTGGAGTGTTGGTGCTGCTTCGGGCGAATTTCCTCGGACAATTATTTCGTATTGAAGGCCGCTGGGAGTCGTTTTTATGTTTGCCTTTTTCTTATTTTCAGCGAAAAAGCGAATTTCCTCATCGGAGTTATCCTTCGTTATCTTGGCTATACGATCCTGCTCTTTCGTATAGGCCTGACTTTGGAGTAATTCTAGCAAATAAGCTTGCTGTTCCGAATCGATCAGCTTACCGGTGCTTTTGCTCGCCTTCATCCCTTGGTATACCAAGTCGTAGTTTAGCACCATATTAATTTGATCCAGCGAGTTGGCAACAGCCATTCCGTACGCATATGAAATGCTGTCGTTTTGTGTTCTTAGAAACACCTTGGTGGTGTTGGTCTGAGCAAATGAAATACTGGCAACAAGCGCAAGTATTCCAACTAGGGCAATCCTTACTTTCATAACGGAGGTTTTTAGTTTGATTTGTACCTAACAAGTAACCGTTAAGGTTGCCATAAAGTTGGATTTTGACGAAAATTAAAGTAGTCTGGTTCGAGAAGTATAAAAAAATCCCCTCGCATCAGAAGGGATTTCCTTTAGATTTTCAGTCTTAGTATAATTGGGATACTTCTTGCTTTATTTTTTGTTTGGCTGCCTGGTTGGGCGATGCATCAAGATTGGCGTATGCTTCTAGGATAATTCTTGATAGCTGTATGGCCCTATCTGTTGGTTCAACTTTTAGGCTGCACGAGTTTATAAGTCCTACAGTATTGTTCTTAGCGTTTACAATGTGGGTCCAAGCATCCTGGCTTAGGTAAAGTTGCTGTGATAGATTGTGCTCAAATTCCGAACGGATGCTGCTTAGCAGCTTCGATTGCAGCTCGTTGGCAGTTTGGCATTGTCCAACTCTTACTAAAAGAGAGTCTGGTGCTATTCTTTCCAAAAAAATAAGGCATCGTTCGTAGGCCTGTAGCCTTAATGGAATGGTTATTTTGCTCGATGAAATCTTCTTTTCAACTTCTTTTAAGGACGTTTGGTTACGCGAAATAAGCATCATGGCCACAATGGCAACGGCGCTAATGCTTGCTATAGATGCGATAAGTAGGATTTCCATCTTCATTAAATTTTTCCAAAAATATAATATAACTGCGGACAATTGTCATCCTTTTTGAAGGTTTGGGGTTAAGGTTTACCATATTTCGCTTATTTTGCAGAAAAATTTTGCTAAATGAGTTCATCAAAAAAATCAAAAGGAAAACACCCGTTGAGAAGGGTGGTTATAGCTATTGGTTTGGTTGGCGTATGTGCTGCCCTAATATGGGGCTACGTTCAGTATACCCGAGTGTATAAGAATAACGTAGAGTTGGGCGAAAAAAAATCGGCCTACGTTTGTATTCCAACAGGAAGTGACTTTGCTTCTACCATGTCAATATTTAAAGAAAGCGGCTATATTAAAGATTTTGACTCGTTTGAGCGCTATGCAAACGTTAGGGGATACTTCAATAAAATTCGGCCAGGAAGATATAAACTGGTGAAAGGAATGAGTAACCATAGGTTGCTGAACATGCTTCAGTCTGGGACGCAGGAGCCTGTTCGTCTTGCAATAAACAATATCAGAACTAAAGAAAAGCTGGCTTCTATAATAGGTAAAAATTTGGAACCCGACTCGTTGAAAATTATAGCATTGCTTAATAGCGATTCTGTTGCAGCCTCGTTAGGAATGACTCCAGAAACGATTATTAGCCTTTTTATTCCTAATACTTATGAAATGTACTGGAATATTTCGGCCTCGGATTTAATCGGAAGGATGAAAAAGGAGTATGACGGGTTTTGGTCAAAAAAAGGAAGGCAGCATAAGGCCGATTCGATGTCGTTAACCCGTGAGCAGGTGATTACAGTTGCTTCTATTGTTGATGAAGAAACCAACTATTCGCCAGAAATGCCAACCATTGCAGGTGTTTACCTTAATCGAATCAAAAAGGGGATGCTCCTTCAGGCTGATCCAACCGTAAAATTTGCCATTGGAGATCCTACTATTCGTCGTATTCTTAATCGTCATTTGGTCTTTGATTCGCCATATAATACGTATAAGTATAAAGGGTTGCCTCCAGGTCCAATTGCACTACCTTCGATAGAGGCTATTGATGCTGTGCTGAATAGCCATAAAACGGATTACCTCTATTTTTGTGCTAAAGCAGATTTTTCAGGAGCGCATGCTTTTGCCACTAACGAGGCTGACCATTTGAAAAATGCGAGGGAATACCAAACTGCACTAAATAAACGAAATATCAAGAAATAGAAAAGGCCGCAATTGCGGCCTTTTCTATTTCTTGATATGTTATTAAAGGATGTTTACCTCTTTTTCGAGTTCAATCGAGAACTTGATTCTTACGGCCTCTATAATTTCGTTTGCAAGGTCTATAACTTCTTCCCCTTTCGCATTTCCTAGGTTTATTAGCACCAAAGCCTGCTGGCTATGAACTCCAACATTACCTCGCTTTATACCCTTAAATCCGCAGGTTTCAATGAGCCATGCGGCTGGGATTTTAACCATTTGGTTTGCCGCAGGGTAACTTGGGATGTTTGCGTAGCTGCTTTGAATAGTTTCGAATAGATTTTGGTTTATGGTTGGGTTTTTAAAAAAACTACCACAGTTGCCAAAAACTTTGGGAGAGGGGAGTTTTCGCTCTCTTATTGATATTACGGCATTACGAACAGTTTGGATGTTTGTTTTCGAGTAGTTCTTTAACTCCTCTTCAATGTTCCCATAGTGGGTTTTTAAGGTTGGGGTTTTACTCAATTCGAAGGTTACATGGGTAATTACAGTCTTCCCTTTTAGGCTGCGTTTAAATATGCTATCTCTATAGCCGAATTGGCATTCCTCGTTGCTAAATGAAAAAGGAGATTGATTCTCAATATAAAATCCGTCAACCTTGATAATTGTATCTTTTACCTCTACTCCATATGCTCCAATATTTTGCACTGGGCAAGCACCTACATTTCCCGGTATTAAAGAGAGATTTTCTAGGCCACCTAATTCTCTTTCGACCGTAAATTTTACGAAGTCGTCCCAATCCACACCCGCACTCGATTTAATCCAAACGCTATTAGGTGTTTCGTTTACAATCTCTATATTTTTTTCTAGAGGTTGTAGGACTACTCCATCAAAGTCGCTGGTAAATATGCTATTGCTACCTCCTCCTAGGATGTATAAGGGCGATTGGTTATTTTTTAGGAAACTGAAGAGTTCGTCGTTGTTACAGGTCTGAATAAATTTTCTGGCCTTGGCTTCGATTCCAAAAGTGGTTAGCTCCTTTAAGGAGACGTTTTCTTTTACAATCATCAATATTGTTTTTGTTTTACACAAAGATACCATAGCACAGATGTTATGCGCTATAAGTCGTGTTAAATGGTAAAAAAGGCTATTCTGTCTCTTCTGTAACTTCTGGATTTATACCAATAATTTCGAGAACACCCTCCTTGCTCTGTACTGCAATCATTTGGTACACGATGTAAATTGCACCAATGATCAGCAGGTAGGTATTGTTGGCAAAAAAGAAGAGTGTTAGGTTGATAAGAAATGCTGCGCAAACAATGAGCAGTTTGGTGATGAATGCAACTCGGTATATTCTTAAGCTGGCCTCAGTGGGGCTTTTAGTGTCGATTCGAGATATCCTTTTGCTGTAAATTCGATTTGCTAGCGGAATGGCTATAACTCCAACAGCTATTGCTGCAATGTATAGTTTGGTAGATAGCTCCTCGCTAGGAGCAAATCCTACAAATTTTTTAATAAGGGAGGTTGATAGTAGGAGTACAATCATGGCTCCGATGCAGCTCCAGTTAAGCAGGGTTAGTGATGATGTCGTTTTGTTGATTTGTTCTTCTAGGAATTTCATGACGGCGCTATTTTGTTAACTTTAGGTTCGATGTGTATTCCATGCATTTTTTGAGGCATTCAGCTGTAATCAATGCATCTTCTAGAGCGTTATGCTCATCGCTTTCGCGGCTTAATCCAAAATAGTCGGCTATGGCATTTAGGCTGAGAGATTGTGGTGTTTTTACCCCATTTTTTGATAAAATTTCAAACAGATAAAATGCAATGTTATGCAAGTCGAGCAGCTTGTTTGAAAAAGGCCATTCCTTTTTCTCTTTTCTGTAGGCTGCTTTTAGAAAAACGACGTCATACATTACGCTTTGTCCGCAGATATTTACACTTTTGAGGGCGTTGAATTTACTCCCTGTATTGGGAAGTGTTGCATGTATCCATTCCTCAAATTCATCTAGTACTTCGTAAAGCATTGGGGCATCTTCAAGTTCCTCCCAGGTTAGCTGGTGTATCTTTTGCGAAGAAAGGGAGAAACTCTCCTCATTTTCGGGATATACGTTAGATATATACGTGTCAAGCAGTTCCCAGTTGTTGCTGTACAATCCTGCTCCAACTTGAATAATTTCGTGCCATCCAGGCTCAATTCCGCTTAGCTCTAAATCCAGTACTAGGTGTGCCATAGGTTAAAATGGAAGCTTCAAAGTTATAACTTAAGTGTAATTTTCCTATATGGTGCAAAAAAAAGACCATCAAGCAATGGTCTTCTTTTTTATAATTTGATGGATTATCTAGTAAACCTTTCTAACATTTTTAGCAACATCTTGTCCATGGATGTTTTGCTCAACGGTAAATTCAACTGGATCGCCAGGCATTAAATCGTTAAAGTCAACATCTTGTAGGTCTAAATAGTGGAAGAATAGGTTGTTGTTCGGATGTTTAATGAATCCGTAACCGTTCTTCAAGCTAAGTATTTCACCCTCTTGGTATTCTTCTGCCGAAATTTTTGCTTTCGAAGGAGATGAAGGGATGTTGGTGGTGATATTAACCTTTGGTGCGCTTTCGTTGCTAACGAATAGGTTGTCAACAATGTCGAGATCCTCGTCGTTATTGTCAATTTCGCTATGCATAGGAATTGGGTAACTAACCTCTTCTAGTAGATCTTGAGATGTTTTGGTTACAACCTTTTGACCTTCATCGTTGGTATACTCAAATTCCCATCCAAGAACCATAACTCGGGTTCCGAGGGTGTTTAGCTTGCGAACCAATGGAACATAATCACCATTAGAAGCAATTAAAACTACTACGTCAAACTTTTTTAGGATAGAAAGTTCAAATGCTTCAAGCGCTAACCACACGTCAATACCTCTTTCTTCCTTCTTTCCAAAATTATTCTTGAATGGGAGGTAGTGGGTAATTACGCCTTCAGACATTAGAATGTCATCAAAAACGCGGTCGTAGTAGAGCTGATTTCCTCTTTGGCTAGCATCTTGAGCGCTGTAACGACATCTGAAATAGTGAGCATCTGCGATCTTACAAAGCTTAATGTCTACGTCTTCTTCTTTACCTACTAGGTGACGGATGTAATAATGCAGACCAGAAATGCTTAGACGTCTTTTGCGAGGGTGAACGTAGTTGTAGTAATTGCTGACTTGTAAGAAGTAGTTTCCGTCGTAAAAGACACCAATCCTCTTTAAAGAAGAGGCACATCCATTGTTCATAATTGTACTGTTATTAATTTAATATAAAATTTATGTATTCAGGGCGTGTTAGTAACACTTCACTGTTTTCCAAAACTCAACGGCTATGCTAATTAAGCATTTGTAAAATTACGACGTATTTTTAAAAAAATCACTAGGCAAAGTCAAAATAATCTATTTTTTATAAAAAAAAACAGGAATGACGGCTGAAAGTTCATTTTCAACTATATATCTAGTAAGGTTTTTTCTGGATTCTCTCCGTTGTAAAGTAGGAAGATTGGATTTTCTAGCAGCTGTTTAACTCTAACCAAGAAGCCTACGGAATCTTTCCCGTCAATAATTCTGTGGTCGTAGGAGAGGGCTATGTACATCATTGGGCGAATTTCTACTTTCCCATTGATAGCAACAGGGCGTTCGATGATGTTGTGCATTCCTAGTATTCCCGATTGTGGAGGATTGATTATGGGGGTTGACATCATTGAACCAAATACTCCTCCGTTGGTGATTGTAAATGTACCTCCAGTCATTTCATCTAGTGAGAGCTTTCCGTTTCGTCCTTTATCTGCCAGCTCCTGTATCTTTTTTTCAATTCCGGCTAGCGAAAGGTTTTGAGCATCGCGTACAATTGGAACCATCAATCCTTTTGGGGTTTGCACTGCTATGGAAATATCGTAGTAGCTTGGAGTGATGATTTCATCCCCATTAATCATAGAGTTTACCATAGGGTGTTGCTTTAGAGCCTCGACTGTAGCTTTTGTGAAGAAGGACATAATTCCCAGCTTGGTACCATGCTTCTCAACGAATTCTTTCTGGTATTTTTTACGTAGCTCCATCACAGCCGTCATATCTACCTCATTAAAGGTGGTAAGCATGGCAGTTTCGTTCTTTACGGCAACTAAACGTTGCGCCAGTTTTTTACGCAGCTGGCTCATTGGCACTCGTTCTTCGGCCCGTTCGGAGGTTGGCTGCGACTTTTCCACATTGGGATAAGGCTGTTTTGTAACTTTTTCGACAGCAGAAGAGGTGATGCGCTGGAGTCCCTTTATAATGTCGTCTACAGATAAATTGCTTTCTTCCATCATTTTCTTTGCAATAGGAGAAATTTTTATTTTCTCGTACTCTGCTGGTTGGATCTCTTTTTGGAGTACCTTGTCAGAATCCTTCTTTTTTTCTGCCAATGGCGGTGTTGTTAAGCTATTTTCGGCAGATTTTGGAACATCGGATGATGGAATTCCTGCTCCTTCAGTATTTATGGTTGCTGCTATACTTCCAACTTTTACGGTTGTATGTGCTGGAGTATTTATCCTAATAGTACCGCTATCGGAGGCTATGAGCATTAAGGTAGCCTTTTCCGATTCCACTTCGGCAACTTCTTGGTCTTTTTCTACAAAGGAACCATCTTCTACTAGCCAGCTGGCTATTTCTACTTCTGATATTGATTCTCCTGGGCTAGGAATGAGTATTTCAACGGTCATGTCTACTGTTTTTTTGTTTGGTTAAAATATCTGTGCTCGGGCTTATGGTCTGCCTTATATTTACCGACTTCGCATTGTAGTCCACAATATTTGTTCTGTAGATTGCAGGTACATTGGCGGAATATTTTGCCAATAATTTCTTCCTGTTCCATAAAATGTAGCTTGCTTAATCCTACAGCAGGACTTCCGCTTGATTGGCGTGCAACAACTTCTATGGGGACGATGTTTTTCATCTGCTGAGAAATGAAAGTCCACGCTCCCATATTTTCTGGTTCTTCCTGAATCCATATCCATTTTATGGCGTTAGAATAGTGGTTGAGTATTTCTTTTACTTGACCTTCGGGGAATGGGTAGAGCTGCTCTATACGTATGATTGCTAAATCAGTTGCGTTATAGAGTTCCTTTTTATCGAGAAGGTCGTAGTAAATTTTACCGGTGCAAAAAACAACTCGGAGAACTTCATTTGGTTGTGTATTGTTATCGTCAATAACCTCCTTAAAACAGCCTGCTGCAATATCGTCGAGTCTAGAAACGCATTTTGCGTGACGAAGCATACTTTTGGGTGTAAAGACTACTAAAGGGAGCTTGTTGCTGCGCTTAGTCTGACGGCGGATAAGATGAAACATGTTGGCCGGAGTTGTAGGGTAGGCTACCTGCATGTTCAGATTCGCAGAGAGCGTCAAAAAACGTTCGATACGCGCGCTTGAATGCTCCGGTCCTTGTCCCTCGTAGCCATGAGGTAAGAAAAGGGCTAGATTGCTCATCAGTCCCCATTTGTCTTCTGCTGAACTGATGTATTGGTCAATCATTGCTTGGGCAACATTGTGGAAATCTCCAAATTGAGCTTCCCATACGGTGAGCCCTTCGGGTGAGGTGAGGCTGTATCCATACTCGAATGCCATAACGGCATATTCAGAGAGTATGGAATTGTAGATATCTACAGGTGCTTGATTGGGGCTAATTTGTTGGTAGGGATAGTACCTGTCGTCTGAGTTTTCGACGGTATAAACGGCATGACGGTGAGAGAAGGTTCCTCTTTCGCTATCTTGTCCGCTAATTCTGACGCGGTGACCTTCTGCTGCCAATGAGGCTAACGCGAGTTGCTCCCCTAGTGCCCAATCTATTTCATTTTTTGATATTGATTTAAGCCTTTCATCAAGTAGCTTTTTTAATTTATTGAAGAAAGGTTTGTCGTTTGGGAGCGTGTTAATTTTTGTAGCAATTTGTATTAGAGTGTCTTTTACAACACCTGTGGTAGGTGATGTTTCAAAGTCTGTAGGCTTGGAGTGCTGGTAATCTTTCCAAAAGTTGGGAAGGAAAGGGACGATTTCAACAGCCTCGAGCTGTTTTGCCTCTTCCAATTTCTCGTCTAAAAAAGCATTGTATTTATCTTGCTTATCTTTAAGAATGTCAGCGGATAGAATGCCAATATTAACTAGCTTTTCGCCATATATATCGCGTGGATTTTTATGCGAAGCGATTTCTTTGTACAACGTTGGCTGTGTAAAACGAGGTTCATCACCTTCGTTATGCCCGTATTTGCGGTAGCAAAGAATGTCGATATAGATGTCGGAGTGGAATTTTTGACGGTACTCCATCGCCAGTTCAACGGTATGGATAATCGCTTCGATATCATCTCCATTTACATGAAAAACAGGTGCTTGAACGACTTTTGCTACGTCTGTAGAGTAGGTGCTAGAACGAGCTTCTAGGTAGTTGGTGGTAAATCCAACCTGATTATTGATTATAATATGTAAGGTTCCTCCTGTAGTGTAGGCTTTTTGCTGCGACATTTGGATGGTTTCATAAACAATGCCTTGTGCAGCAATAGCGGCGTCTCCATGAATCAGGATAGTGGCAGATTTGCTATTGTTTCCGTTATAATTACGATCGATTAAACCTCTTGTAATCCCTTCTGCAACAGGTCCTACTGTTTCTAGGTGTGATGGATTTGGGACTAGGTTTAAACGAACTTTTTTACAATCTTCTGTAAATACTTCGTTAGTGTAGCCGAGGTGGTACTTGACATCTCCTAGCGCTACGCCTTCGGCATATTTTTCACCCATAAATTCTCCAAAAATGTTTTTTGGATCCTTTTTTAAGATGTTTGCCAGAACGTTTAGTCGTCCACGATGTGCCATTCCTATAACATACTCTTCGATGCCAAGGTTGGCACCTTTGGTTATTGCCGCATCGAGAAGTGGAATTAGAGCATCACCACCTTCTAGTGAGAAACGTTTTTGTCCTACAAATTTCCGGTGAATATACTGCTCGAACCCAACTGCTCGAACCAGCTTATCGTAGAATCGAATTTTGTGATCGCGGCTAAAGTTGGTTGTGTTTTGTGCTGCTTCCATCTTCTTTTGGAGCCACTCTACAACTTCGAGATTGCGAATGTAGGTGTACTCTACTCCAATTGATTGGCAGTAGGTGTTTTGTAGATGGGTGACGATCTCTTTTAAGGTTGCAGCACCGATGCCGATGCTCTTGCCTGCATTAAAGATAGTGTTAAAATCTGCGTTGTTTAGACCGTAGTTTTCAACATCTAGTGTAGGAATATACTTTCGGCGGGTACGCACGGGATTCGTTTGGGTAAAAAGGTGTCCCCGTTTGCGATAGTCATCAATTAATTGGAGTACTTTATACTCTTTGTCAAAGGTTAGGCTGTCGGAGGTGCTGGAGGTGTAGCTGGTTTTTGCAAAATCGAAACCTTTAAAGAAATCTCGCCAGCTAGACTCTACGCTCGATGGATCGGCTTGATAGGAGCGGTAAAGTTCCTCTAGTACTTGGATTTCGAGGTTGCCTATGAATGAGAATTTATCCATAATTAAAGTCCATTTTTGGTTGGAATAGAGATGCTATAGTTCGCATTTAAAATCGAACAAGCATCGCTGTTTTACTATTTCTATGACATGCTTGGGAACCATAGTCTCCCATCTAGGGCTGCCCTCCTGCATTAGTCGGAGCACTTCTGCTGAGCTGATATTTAACCACTCTTTCTTTGCAATTCTGATGTCAATAAATTTTCGTGTACTTTTTAAGTAATCATAAAGGCATTTTATTTCGGGCGAAAGTTCTAAACTATCGGAGTGTCGTAGTTCTCCTGTCTTCTCATCGAGCATGGGGTAGATGTAGAACTTCATGTTTTTTGGGAAAAGCATTCCGAATGCTTCTAAAATACCTCCACGTAAATCGTGGTAGTAGTTCGGATCTAGCACCTTTTCGAAAGTGGGATAGCCAATCACTATTCGTAACTTTTTTAGCTTAAATCGGCCAAAATAGTCTACCAACTTGTAGTACTCCCGGAAGTTGGATATCATTACGTGCTGTCCCATATGGTTTAAAAGGTCTACTCTGTCGAGGAAATCGCGTTCGTGGAATTCACCCTCGCTCATAAGATTGTTGAGCGTAATTTCGCACAACGATAGGGTGCTGTCTCTTGAGTAGTCCTCATCCTCTTTAAAAATGGCGTAGCTGGTCTTAAGCATATCTACACCTACATAGGTGATAGGACGAAAACTTCCACGAAATGCAAGTACATTTTTGCGGTAAAGCATGTCTGAAGGTTGCTGGACATTGCCATCACGGTCGAACATAACGGCAGGTGTCATGCCATTTTTTACTAGCTGAACTCCGAGTAGCCGATTGTCTACCCATTTTAAATCAGGGCCTTCCATGCGAGCCATGGTAACTTCAACACGGTCGGTGTCTAGGTTGTCCAGCAGCGACTGAAGAAACGTATTTGGGGTCTTAATATGATTAAAGCATGCCCAAATGAGGTTTACTCCAAGTATACCTAAGGTTTGCTGCTGAAGTAGCGAATCATTTTCTTTGAGCCTAACGTGAATTACCACTTCATTGGGTATTCCTTTTTGGCTAATCTCAAACTTAACACCTAACCAACCATTTCCCTGATTATTTTTTTTAAAGTTTATTGTTTCCACAGTATTGGCAAATACGAAAAATCGTTGTGAGGCATTTGCCTTGTCCGCAAGTATATTTTGCATCTCGTGATACTCGTGGGTGAGCATCTTCTTGAGTCGTGTTTCCGAAACGTACCGTTCGCTACCTTTGCTATCGTAGTAGTAGTCGGAGTAGTTTTTGTCGTAAGCTGAAATCGTTTTGGCTATAGTTCCTGAAGCTCCCCCTGCTTGGAAGAAGACGCGAGCGACTTCTTGTCCTCCTCCTATTTCTGCAAAGGTGCCGTACTTGGTTGCATCAAGATTTATGATGAGTGCCTTTTGTCTTGTACTTAATATTTCGCGTTCCATTAGCGTCTGTTCCTTTTTGGTAAGAGTTTAGCAGCCTCTCGCTGTAGGTAACAATAGATTTTTGCTAATGTTTAGCTCTACAATAAATGGGTGAATTTTTTTTGGATATGAGCAGTGCGGCTAATGGATGGGTTGATATAATACTCCAGTTTGGGCTATTTAGTTATGGATTGGCGCCTTCTTGTGGATGCTCCGTTTTCTCTATTTTGGCGTTAATTCGTTTTAAGGCTTCGCTGATTTTTTCCTCAGGTACGATGACATTGTACTCACCCCAAAAGTTAGGATCGTAAGTATAAGGCGTGTCAAGATAGATTGTTTGCGGTTTTATCGTTTCCTGCCTGCTAAATTTTGTGATGTTGGATGTTTCCACATCGCAAGTTGCCATTTCTAGAAAGCAGGAGTAGCTGTTGCTAAAGAGGCGTCCTTTTTTACGAGCTTTTATTTGAATATTGCATTGGGCGTGGTTCAAATAGTAGGTAGAGCCTATTTTTCTGTAGGTAACCGTGTAGGCGTAGCGTTCGGGTTTTACGATATGGGAGTTTGTTCTCTTTTCGATGAGATAGTCTGTCGCCTTTTGGATATACTTGGGGTTGATTTCAAAATCGGCACCTAGTATGGCTAGGCTATCGGTATCTATATAAAGGTTTCCAGTAAAAAGAGCATCTTCAACACCTCCTACCTGCTCAAAGAATATGGAGTAGGCGTTTCTGGATTCGAAGGTGACTATGTCTGATAGCGAATACCTGTATTTTTGCATTTCTGCACGATCGAGAAAATCCGGCATGCTACGTACAATATCTAAGCTTAAGCAGGCCGATATGCCTCCTCGGATTTTCATAATAAGGGTGTCGCTATTATCCGTATTGGTTATTTTACGTGATTTAATTTCTTTTGTAAGATCGCTACTAAAGGATTGGTCGAAAGATGGCTTGTATATTTTAAGTAAAGCTTCTATGTAGCTTAGGTATTTTCCATTCTTTTGTACCCCTTCTCGGTAAAAAGTGCTTAAGTATACGGGATGGGTTGCGTAGTTTTCTTTCCTGTTTTTTAGTGCTTGGTTTACGATGTCCAGAGGATCCACCCGTCTAATTACAACTTCCTGAAGGGAGATGATATTTTGTTTTAGGTAGATGTCTACTTTTTGATCTTTGGTTAGCTCTATGGGGAGTTTATATGTTTTAAAGCCAATGTGGGAGATGGCAATCTGTTTCGATTCGAATGCTTTCCTTACTTTAAGAAGAAATACTCCATCACCGTTGGTTACAGTTCCTTCGGAGGTTCCTTCAATAGCGACTGATACGTAGGGGAGAGGGTGCTGTAACTGTTCGTCCCAAACTTTGCCTGTCACGGTAATCCATTGTGTGGTAGTGTCAGTTTTTACTTGGGTATGGGAGGGTATGGTCGATTTTTTTTCATCTTTATATATGAGTATGTGCTTTCCTAGCGTGCGAAATTTGAGGCTAGGATCATTTAAAATGTCATTGAGAATCCGCTCAAGCATTTCATTTTTAGCATCCAACTTTACTCGTTTGTCATTTTCAACAATTTTGCTGTCGTATATAAAGTAGTAACCTGTTTTTTTGCTGATGGTGTTGAGAATATTGTAAAGGGATGCTCGCTGGTTTTCGAAGGAAAACCGTTCCTTTAAGATATCGATTTGCGCATATGTGTAGCAGGGCGTTGCTATAAAAAGTATTATCAACCCTAGATATTGGATTGATAACCTTTTGATTTTATTGTTAATGTGGTTGCTACTATTTTGCTTCATTGCTAGATAGTATCGTTTGTGCTCCTTGACGATCAGCCTTTAGATTCATTGATAGGCAAACAAGCTCAACAATATCATTTACCGAATTTTTATCGAAGGTTACGGTCATTCGTCTTGAGGCCACCTCGTGTTCTGGAATGGTAATGCTGGTGTTGTAGTTGCGATTTATTACAGTTACAATATTTTGTAATGTTTCATCTTTAAACTGCATTTTTCCAACTCTCCATGCTAAAGAACCATCGTTTGTCCAATGGCTTTTTTGTAGCTGATTTTGAGAGATGTCCATTCTTTCGCCAGCAACGACTACCTCGGATATGCTAGGGTTGTTTTTTAAGGTTACCCGTACTTTGCCTCGTTCTACAACCAGCTCGAAGCCATTTTGGGCATACGATTTAATGTTGAAGGCAGTTCCTAGCACCTGCACGTAGGCGTCAGCCGTTTCTATAATAAATGGTTTTTCGGGGTTGCGGGCAATATCGAAAAAGGCTTCTCCTTTAAGGGTCACCTTTCGTTCGTTATTGGCAAATTGTTGAGGATACGCAAAGGTGGTGTTGCTATTAAGGTAGATAATGGAGCCGTCGGCTAGCGTTTGTACTACGGTATTTTCGTTATTGGCATTTAGAACGCTTACCATTTGGGTGTTGTCTTTACCATTAATGCCCCATAGTATGCCAGAGGCTGTGGCTACAATTGCAATAAGTATGGCGGCATAGCTAAGCAGCAGCCTTGTGCTAAATCTACTTTTTGAAGGCTCTTTGTTTGGGATGAGCTTCTCGGTTTCTAGGCGTGAGCTAAGCTTGTCCCAAGCTTTGTTGGCATCCACCTTTTTTTTATGTTCAAAGTTGTTTAGCATATTCCACTCTCTTTTCATCTCAGTAATAAGGGCTGCGTTGGCTGGGTCGAGTGCAGCATCTATTTCAAAGTTGGCACGCTCGTTCTCGTCCATTTCGTTGGAGAGATACTTGGCTATTAATTCGACGTGCTGTATGTTCTTTTCATCTAGTTTCATTGCCGTAGTTGTTGTAGGTTACATGGCAACCCGGTTGTATCGCTTTAGTTTTTCACGGAAAAGGCTAAGAGCTTTACCCATGTCGGCCTCTACTGTTTTTATGGAGATGGCCAGCTTATCAGCAATCTCCTGGTACTTTTTTCCTTCGAATCTGCTCATTTGGAATATTTGCGAGCAGCGTTCGGGAAGCTGGTGTAACGTTTCCTCCACAATTCTGTTGAGCTCTGCCATTTCCATCTCATCCTGAGGATTCATGGTTTTCTCCTCCTTTTGAGTTTCAATAGATTGTGTGGCGTATTTTTTTCTTACATTTTGTTGGCGAAGATAGTTAAGGGAATTGTTTTTTATTGATTTGTAGAGGTAGGCGTTTAGCGATAGCTGTATGGAAATGGTTGCCCTGTTTTTCCAGTAGTTGTAAAAAAACTCCTGAACCACCTCTTCAGCGATGTCGATATCTTTAAGCATGCTCTCTGCATAATGGCAAAGGGGTTCGTAGTACTTTTTGAAAAGTGTTTCGAACTCTCCGATGTTTCCTTCCTGAATCTTTTTTTGTATGGAGTAGTCTGCAAGTGCCATAAGGGACTTTTTATTGCTCTAAAGTTAACTTTTTTCAGGCGAAGAAGGCAATCCCCCGCAGGGGATTGCTTTCTATAAAATTTTTAGTTCTGGCTTTTTAGCATTTGCTTGGCAATCTTCTTGATGGCATTTTGAATGGATTGTTCTGGCTCGATAATATTGCTGCTGCCCCAGAAATTTTCGTCTTGCAAGTCTTGGATTCTGTCGTTAAGAACCATGTTTTGCTTGAAGGCTTCATCGCTTGGGATCTTGGCGGCCTCCTTGTTGGAGATGCTGGTAATGGCCATTTCTGACATTACGGTATAGTAGCTGTTAAACCACTTCTTCTTCCAGTCGGCCTTGAACTTAATTTCGTTGCGTACGTAGTTTACGTAGTACTTGCCGTTGGGTTGCATTTTATATGTTACCAAGTACGAGGTCGATGTTGGAGTCATGGTTAAGCCCATTGGCTTTTTCTTGATGTAGAAGGATTCGGCCTTTGTTTTATCGCTTAAGTCTAGGCTAAATTCTGCCATCGAAAGTGCAAGGTTATCTTGGCTGATGTAGAACTTGGCATTGAAAAGTGGGTAGGGCTGAACTCCTACAGGGATAACGTTTACCACATAGTTGAGCTTATTGTCGATATTTACGATTCCAGTTAGCTCAAACTTGTAGTCGGTAAAAATGTCGTTGGTAAAAAGGTAGTCGGGGTTCTTTATTACATCGAGTAGTAGCGATACTGCTGGACCTCCCTGTAACTTTACAAGTAGGGTATCTGCCTTCTTAATGTTAACTCCTTTTCTGCCTTTAAAAATTTTCACCCTGTCGTTTTCGAAGCTGGTGTACGATGATTTATAGATATCTACAACAGCCTCTGAGATGGATAGGTAGTCGCGGCGTTGCTTGATGGTTTCGCGGTAGAAAGCCTTCATCATGGATGGAGTGTTGGCGTAGTTTTGTCCAACATTTTTGATGGCCATTCTAACTAGCATGTCAGGACTTTCGGGTCTAACCACCACCTCTTGAAGCGAGAGCATGTGCGGGTCTACGTAGTAGCTGCCAGGCTTTCCGTTAGATGGTTGTATTTTAAACTTGCTGTTAACGTAGCCAATGTGGGAAATTTCGATCTCGGTTGCCTCCAAACTTTTTAGTACTTTGATAGTGAATTCTCCTTCGGAGTTAGATACGGTTCCGATGTTAGAACCAGGAATGCTGATGCTGGCAAAAGGGATGGCATCGCGCGTTTTAGAATCCTTTACAACTCCGTACACGGTGGTGTATTCGTCGTTATTCTGTCCATATGCCATTCCGAAGCAGGCTACTAGCACGATAATCATGCTAACTTGTAGCAGTTTGCTAATAATTCTTTTCATGGTGATAATATTTTGAGCGTTGAACATTGTTTTTTGCTGTTTACACTCTTATGATGCGCAACTCTGAAGATCCCCTATGCTTTTTGGCGTGTTTTTTTGAAAAAAATGATCGTAACCTTTTTGCTTCCGCTTATACTTTAGAATAGGCTTGTGTGGGGCAGGCATTGTGCTGGTACAAAAAAAGCATACAGATGCGTTTCGGAGTATGCGGATCTGTATGCTTGTCAGTTGTCTAAATGATATTCTTACGTCTTTGTGGGTTCAAAAAGAGAAGGCGTAACCTAGCGTAACAACCCCTGCACCAATTCGATTTTCTCCGTTTACGGCATTCTGCTGAATCTTTAGTAGCCCATAGTTTCCACCTCCTTCTACAAATAGGGTGTTTGAGCCAAATGTGTAGGAGAATCCTATAAAGCCCATTAGCCCGAGGTTGAAGGTATGTGTGTCTGGTTTTATGTTGGTGTTGGCGCTTGGTAACGAGTTAAGCGGGAGTTGGCTTAATATTGCTTGCGCTTGATCTTGAGGAACTCCCTGCTGAATAAGCGCTCCTAGTAGTGCATCGTGTGCCTTAATGGTACCTGCTTTGTCAAAGTACAAGGAGCCTGTAGCAGAGGTTTCCTGCTTCGCTTTTACCAAAAATCCGGCAAAAGGACCAACTCCTAGATTAAACTTAAAGGGAGAGTCGGCACCCAACTTCCATCCAAATCGGGCAAGCATCGGAATAAGTAGGTAGTTTAGTTTGGCGGTATTGTTGTAATCAGAGTAGATATAGGGAGGGAATGCTTGCGCTAAATTTTCCAGTGCAGGAGGAAGCTGCGCGGTAATTGCGCTGGCAGGAAGTGCTTGGAAGCCGTTTTTCTTTCCTCCCTGTTCGCTATACTCCAATCCCACTGATACGGAAAATATCTTTGTAAAGTGTCTTTCTACATAAATCCCAAAGTCGCTACCAATTCTGGACTTGTAACCTTCGCTTAGAGGACTGTTTGTTCCTCCTGCAGATAGGTTAGGAATGCTAATTCCACCCTTGACACCGGCAGTATAGCGCTGTGCGCTTACGTTACCAGAATAAATACATGTCAAAATTGCTAAAATTGTAGTTATTTGCTTCATAGTTTGTTTTTACTAAAGGTATGAAACAATTCTTAAAGAATGCTGAAATTGATAAAAAAGAGTTCGTGTACTGCTTTAGGGCTGTGTTAGGTTGATGGAGCGTGTTTATGAGGAGGTGAGTTGTTTTAGGAGTTCTTTTTAAACTGGAAGGAGCAAGGGGCGAAATTAGGAGTAAAGCAAAGCCGCCAAAGTAGGCTGGCTACTTTGGCGGCTGCTTATTTGTGCTTAGATTTAAATGGTCATTCCACCATCTACGCTAAGTGTTGTTCCGTTGATATAGGCGGCCTCTTCTGAAGCAAGGAATAGGTAGGCTGCAGCAATTTCTTCTGGCTTACCTAAACGGCCTGTTGGCACTTTGCTTTTCATCGAGTCGATAACGTTTTCTGGCATCTTAGCCACCATTTCGGTAGCGATAAAGCCAGGTGCAATGGCGTTTACAGTAATTCCTTTGCGTCCAAACTCGCGAGCCCAAGTCTTGGTCATACCGATAAGACCTGCCTTAGTGGCAACGTAGTTTGTTTGTCCAAAGTTTCCGTAAAGCGCAACAACCGACGAGGCGTTGATAATACGACCATATCCCTTTTCTACCATATACTCGGTAGCCACCTTGGCGCAGTTGAATACGCCGGTTAGGTTTACATCGATAACCTGCTGCCAAAGTTCTGGAGTCATCTTCTTGAGGGTGCTATCTCTGGTGATACCTGCATTGTTGATAAGGATATCTACCTGTCCAAATTCGTCGGCAACTTTTTTGGTAGCGGCTTCAACATCGGCAAAGATGGCCGTGTTAACCTTGTTAAAGCGGGCAACTAGCCCTTGGCCATTAAGTCTATCTGCAAGTGCATTGCCTCTGGTTTCATCCAGATCCCAAATAACAACTTTGGCACCTTCTTCCGCAAAGCGAACGGCTGTTGCTTCGCCGATTCCTGCAGCGCCACCGGTAATGATGGCAACTCTGTTTTCTAGTCTTTTCATTAGGTTTTAGATTTTTCTGATTAAACGAACTGTACGTTGTGCTTCAGCTTAGCGCTTCCGATAATGCATGGTTCGCCTTTTGCATTGACGAGCGAGCAGCTGATCGTGCCCACATGCTTTTCGGTATTCACTTCAACCACCTCAAAAATGGCCTCGTAGGGCTCATCGACGTAAGTTGGTGCTGTAAACTTCATCTCTTGGTGTAGGTAGATGGTGCCTTCTCCGGGGAAGAGCGTTCCAAATACCTTGGAGAATACGGCTCCCGCTAGGAAACCGTGTACAATTGGTCGTTTAAAAACGGTGTTGGCCGCATAGTCCGCATCCAGGTGAATAGGATTTTTATCACCAGTGATTTCGGCAAAACCAATTACCTGTTCTTGGGTAAAGGTTACCGGATGCTTGTAGGTGTCGCCTTTTTTTATCATATAGAAGTGTCAGTGTACTTATTCTCTGCGTAGAATAATGGCTGTTCCCATACCACCACCAATGCAAAGCGAAGCAAGGCCTAGCTTTTTGTCGCTTCTAATCATTTCGTGGATTAGCGATACGGTGATACGGTTTCCAGAAGCGCCAATTGGGTGACCAAGGGCTATGGCTCCTCCGTTTAGGTTGGTGCGCTCCTTAATCCAACTTTGGTCTACCTTGTGGTCTTCCGATAGCTGGCGGATAACTCCAAGCGATTGAGCAGCAAAAGCCTCGTTTAGTTCGAGCACCTGCATGTCTTCAAACTTTAGGTTGGCTTTGGTAAGCGCCTTTGCAATGGCAGGAACTGGCCCCATACCCATAATAGATGGTTCTACTCCACCTTGTCCTGTCGATACGATTTCGGCAAGTGGGGTTAGGTTGTACTTTTTAACTGCCTCCTCAGAAGCAAGTAGCACAAATGAGGCGCCATCGTTGATGCCTGATGCGTTGCCTGCGGTAACGGTGCCATCCTTTTTGAATGCGGGGCGAAGCCTGTTCAACTTCTCAAGGCTGGTTTTGCGGTTCACGAATTCGTCGGTGTCGAAAGAAACCATTTCTTTGCCAACTTTAACCTGAACAGGAACGATTTCGCCCTTAAACTTACCGTTGTCGATAGCAGCAGCAGCTTTTACCTGCGAGCTGTACGCAAACTCGTCTTGCTCTTCGCGGCTAATTCCATACTTCTCCGCAATATTTTCGGCGGTGATACCCATGTGTAGGCCAGAGAAGGCATCGGTAAGACCATCGAATACCATGTGGTCAACAGCCTTGAAATCCATCATCTTTTGTCCGTTGCGGATAGTTCCTGGAAGCACGTAAGCTGCTCCAGACATCGACTCGGTTCCTCCAGCGATAATTAGGTTGGCATCTCCAGTTGCAATAGCGTTATAGCCGTTGATGATGGTTTTCATTCCGCTACCACAAATCATGTTTACACCGTAAGCTGGTACCTCTACAGGAATTCCTGCTTTAATCGATGCTTGGCGAGCAACGCCCTGTCCTTGGCCTGCCATCAAAATGTTTCCAACGATCACTTCGTCAAGGTCGGCAGGGTTGATCTTGGTTTCGCTGATAATGTCTTTCAAAACTACCGCTGCCAAATCTGCAGGGGCAACGTTTGTTAAGCTACCTAAGAATTTGCCAATGGCACTACGCTTAGCTGCTACAATAAATACTTTATTCATATTGTTAGTTTTTCATAGGTTGGATGTCTCTAGCAACAATAAGAGTTGCCTCTGTTGCCTGCTGAATTTGCTCAACCGTAAATTCAGGGTTATACTCCACAAGTACAATGCCTTCTGGCGTAATTTCCATAACACCCATTTCTGTGATAATCAAATTTACCTGTCCTGCTGCTGTAAGGGGAAGGGTGCAAGCCTTCATAATTTTGTGAGCCCCTTTAGCAGTATGTTCCATGGCCAAAATTACTTTTTTTGCGCCAATTAATAGGTCCATTGCACCTCCCATTCCTGGAGTTTTTTTTCCGGGGATCATCCAGTTGGCTAGGTTCCCCTTTTCGTCCACCTGCAATGCCCCTAAAATGGTTACATCTACGTGTCCCCCTCTAATGATACCAAAAGAGGTGGCGCTATCGAATGTACAGGCACCTGGGAGCGCGGTGATGTAGCCGCCGCCAGCATTAACAAACTCGTTGTTAACTTCATCGGTTGTTGGCTCGGGACCCATTCCTAGTAGCCCGTTTTCTGACTGAAGAATAACGTTTACTCCTTGGGGCATATAGTTTGGAACGCAGGTTGGAAGCCCAATACCCAGGTTTACTACGTCGCCATCTTTTAGCTCGAGAGCTGCTCTACGAGCAATAACCTCTCTTATTTGGTCTTTGTCCATAGTTTAGATTTTAGATATTAGTAGTTAGATGTTAGATTTAGATGCGGCCTAAGGTCGCTCTCTAATGTCTAAAGTCTAAATTCTTGTGTCTTATTTATTCTTTCTTCTTTCCATTTCTTGGGCAATAAATGAGGCTACGTCATCCGCGTAGGAGTTCATTCCAAAGCCTGCGTCGTATCCTAGCTCCTTGGCTAGCTCGTGCGATATACGAGGGCCCCCACAAATTAGGATTACCTTATCTCTTATCCCTTCGGCTTCTAGCATCTCTACCAGCTCCACTAGGTTTTTGATATGTACATCCTTTTGGGTTACGGTTTGAGAAACCAGAAGAACGTCTGCCTTCATTTCAAGACCTTTGGCGATGAACTCGTCGTTTGGAACCTGGCTACCCATGTTTAGTGCTTCGATCATTTCGTAGCGCTCTAAACCGTAGTGGCCAGCGTATCCTTTCATGTTCATGATGGCATCAATACCCACCGTGTGCGCATCGGTACCGGTGCTTGCACCAACTACCACTATTTTACGGCCAATATTTTCCTTAATAAACTGGTCGGTTTCGTGCATATCCCAAGTGGTCGATTCTACCTTTGGAACGTAGATATTGGTGTAATCTACATCATGCGAGCAGCTACCATAGCAGTTGAAGAAGGTGAACCCTTCTGTAAGCTCCTTGTAAAAAACAACCTGCGGATTTTCCAATCCCATCTTTTTCATAAGTAACTTTGCCGCTTCTATGGCTTCGTCGCCAGCTGGGACAGGGAGCGTAAAGCTCATCTGCAGCTTGCCGTCGTTCATGGTGTCGCCGTAAGGCTTTATCTTTTTTAGGTCGAGCGTTTTGTCGAATTCGCACGCCTCCATCGAGTATAATCCTCCGCTCATATTACATTCTTTCTTTCATCAGTTCAATAAATGGGTTGATGTAGTTGGCTCCTTTTTCGGTAACGCCACTTAACCCTTTTCCTCCATTTTTAGGACGCTTTACGTTGGCAAAGATTCCTTTTTCGAGTGCTGTAAATAAGCCTTCTTTGTCTATTTTTTCAAGTAGCTCAACCGCCTCGCCAAGCACCTGCTGTGCCCGTTTACGGATGAGACCATCCTCCTTGAACTCCATTTCGTCGCCAATGCTCTTCATGTTGCTGAAGATGTACTTTGCATTTTCAATTGCAAGGTAGCGGTCGGACATGAATGGGGTGTGGATTGCTTCGGTGATCATTCCCAGCAGCTGAATACCCTGACCAGTCCATATTGATATTTGGTTGAAAAGGGCATCTTGAATTTGTCCTCTAAAGATATTTCCTGTCATAAATTTTGTAGGAGGCATATACTTTAGCGGAGCTTTTGGGAAAATCTCTCGTGTCATCTGCGCTTGAGCAAGCTCGTACAGGAAGCCATTCTCGAGGTCTGGCGTCATTTCGAAGGCATGACCTAAGCCCATTTGTTCTTCAGGTAACCCAGCAAGCAGGGCTAGCTGCTCGTTTATTAAATCGGAGGCAAGCACGGTGTGAGCCTCGTCAAATGCGTCGGCGGTGGTTAGGTAGTTATCTTCGCCTGTGTTGATAATAACACCTGCGTAGCCGTTGATTACTCTTGAGAAGTACTGGTCTACCAGCGTGCGTTGCATGTTGATGTCACGGAAAAGAATACCGTATAGGGCATCGTTAAGCATTACGTCTAGTCCTTCTAGGGCTCCCATTGCGGCTATTTCGGGCATGCATAATCCCGAGCAGTAGTTGCAGAGGCGGACATAACGGCCAACCTCTTCGCTTACCTCATCAAGGGCGGTACGCATTATGCGGAAGTTCTCTTGTGTGGCAAAAGTTCCTCCAAATCCTTCGGTTGTAGCACCAAAAGGAACGTAGTCTAAAAGGCTTTGTCCTGTTGTTCGGATTACGGCGATAATGTCGGCGCCTTGACGTGCTGCCGCCTTTGCTTGAACAACATCTTCGTAAATATTACCTGTTGCTACAATTACGTAGATGTATGGTTTGCTACCTTCTCCTATTGTATTTAGGTAATTATTGCGGCGGGCACGGCGGCTTTTAATGCGGTTGAGTGCCGCATCAATATATGGCTGCAATGCTTGGTTTATTTCGTACTTAGGATGAACAGGAAGCGTTGTTAAATCTAACTTTCCCTCAGACACCTGCTCTGCAATTTGTTGTGGGGTTTGCTTTGTTTCGGCAATGGCATTTCCGATGAAGAATAAAACGCCCTCGCTAAGTACTCCTTTGTCTTTTAGCTCGTCTACGACAATGTTCGGAAGCGGCGCTCCATTTTCATCAACATTGTCAATACCAAGTAGTCTACAAAGCGTGCGTTCAACGGCAACAGTGGTGTAGCTTTCCACGAAATGCTGCACGTCGTTGGCAATTTTGCTTGCCACTCCTTTTGCGTAGCCTACTTTGTTAAAATCAAGTCCTAACTTACTTCTTTCTATCATATCGCTTTATAGTTACTTTTTCATGCAAAGAGCTTGCTTTGCTTAACTTCCTTTTTGTACTTCGGCTTTTGCCCTCTCTAATAGTTCGCTGTCGACACCTAAAAGCGCTGCTATTCTGAGCGCTTCTTGGGGTGCAATTCCCGTTGTGTCGTCTATCAGAGAGTAGTCGATAAAATCGGTTATATTGTGTAAGGTTACCGCTTCAGTTACATTTTGGGCAAATCCTTTAACCCTCAGCTTTCGGCAGTTGCTTTGTATGCCGCTGTAGTGGGTGGTGATAATTCCTCGAATACCCAAATCGTTTAGCAGATTGGTGGTAGCCGTAACAATTGCCTTGCCCTCGGTGGGGTTTGTTGTTCTTGCCAGCTCGTCTACTAAAACGAGGATGTGCTTGTCAGACTTTGCAGTTGTAACAATTTGATTCACCTTTAGGATCTCAGCGCCATAGGCTGATAGTCCTTTTAGCTCCGATTGGTCGTCGCCAATGCTTGTAATAACCTTGCTTATGACGGTAAGAGTTGCCTTTTGGGCTGGAACAAAAAAGCCAAACTGACAAAGATATTGGCTTAGGGCCAAGGTCTTTAGCAGCACGGTTTTTCCGGCCATGTTGGCACCGCTAATTAGGGTTATTCCGTTGTTTAGGCTTATGTCTACGGGCTGATATTGTCGTCCTATATTGGCGAGTATTGTTTTAACCTGAGGATTAAAAAGTCCTTCGTAGCAGGTATCTGTATCGGTTATTGTGGGGCAAACTAGCTCGTGCTGCTTTGCTTGTTTCGCCTTGGCTATCAAAATATCAAGATTTCCAAGAGCATCCAACGACGCATTAAGCAAACTGCTGTAGCTCTTCAGCTCCTTCGAAAGGTTCTCTCGTACGCTATCTTCAATGGCATTAGCCGCATCGTATAGCTCCAAAAGTTTTTGGTCGTCATTCGTCTGCTTTATCTGCTTCCTTAGGGCAGATAGCTCTTTCGAGTAGCTGTCGTAAACATAAAAGGAGGGCACTCGATTACCTTCTGGATCAAGTAGCTCGATCACCATATTAAGTGGCCGAATGGAGGTTGAAGGTATTTCAATGCTTTCACATAAAAGGCGAACTTCTTCGTTTACGATGGCGAAGTGTTTTACTTCAAATAGCTCGATATCGTCTAGCGATAGTCCTCGTTCTAGATTTTTTATCGAGCCTTTGATATCTCGGAGCTGAACTAACTTTGCTTGAATTTTGCAAATGGCCTCACTTTTAGATATGTCTGCGGCTATTTCGAAAATGCAGCTTAGCTGGTTAAGCGCATTTACAATGGCTTCTTTCGATGTTAAAAATTCGGAGGCAAGCAGCATCCGTCTACCAACGCCTGACTGTATGTCAAGTTGGTCTACCATGAAGCGGAGCCCGCTTACTTCGTCAATGATACTTTTTAGTTGCATCTCAAATTCTTCTTACATCGTATACGGGCACCTTTAGCACATTTTGCATCTCGTTTTTTAGCACATCCGAATCCAGAACGTATCCATCGGGCGATGTGGGGTTGATGCAAACGGCAATCAGCGTTGTTTTTTTTAGAACCTTTATGGTGCCACCCTTTTTTATAAAAGCTCTGAAAACTTCGGGCGTTGCAAATATCCTTGTAAAGTCGCTTACAATAAGGGTGATCTCCTTGATGTTTTTTTGACTTTTCAGGTTATTTAGCAGCTTATCCGTAACAGCACCCAGCACGACAATTGTGCTACCATACTGAAATAGATTTTCGGTTGATTTACTTAGCAGGTACGATGAGCTAATTTGAAGGTCGTGTACACCTCCATCATCGGAGATGGCCCACATGCCTTTGTCGCAATGCGCCAACTTTTGTTTGGTAAGCTCATCAACCTCCTCGATATTGATAAGGTCGTAAATGTACTTTGTTTTGCTAACCAGCTGGGGTATGTTGGCCGAGAAGGCTGCACCTGTTGCCAGTATCATCGCTTCTGTGATGGCTGGCGAGGCTAAGCTCATTCTGGATAACGCCCCATCCACAATTGTCAGGTCGTACCCTTTTTGGGTGAATAGAGCAATCATTTGCTTTAAACCTGCTGTGTCTGGATAGCCCGAAATTAGCACCTTTCCTTGGTTTTTGGCTTTCGCAGTAACCAAGCGTCCAATGGAGGTTGTGCGCTGGCTGACATCTTCAACCTCAGAGATTACCTGACGTTGGCGATACAGCTTTTCGGTGGTTACAAAGGTCATCCCTTCATAAATCGTTACCTCCGGCTTGGGGGTTTGCTTAACCTGGTCGCGCGTTTCTCCATCGATTCCGATGGAGGTTAACGCAACCTTATTGTTAGTCTTGCTTAGCCTTTTAAGGACATAGTTAAGGCACTCTGTTTTGCCAGTGTTTTTCTCCAATCCTACGATAGAGAGACTTTTGTGCTTAACTATGTCGTCTATAAATGGCATTATTGGGATCTGGGTAAATGTTACTTTTGATCTTTGTGCTTATGGCGCTCCTTACGTGCAAGAACGCTAGGTTCTAGCGAAAGCTTGTCGCCCTGAAGTAGCGAAGCAACACCTTCTCCTTGCTCGTGACGTTCCTTTTCGCATTCCTCGCAGTGGCATACGTTGTGGTAGTCGTCTGGTTCGGTATAGGTGGTGATTACCCCTTCGAAGTTACGAAGTACTACCTTAGAGGGAGCCTGCGAGATTACATACTGCGGCATAACTGGAGTTTTTCCACCGCCACCAGGCGCATCAACAACAAAGGTAGGAACTGCTAGCCCCGAGGTATGTCCTCTTAAGTTTTCAATGATTTCGATACCCTTCGATACGCTAGTACGGAAGTGTTCTAATCCCATCGAAAGGTCGCATTGGTAGATGTAGTATGGGCGAACACGCATCTTAACGAGGTTATGAACCAAGTTTTTCATTACGTGTACGCAGTCGTTTACACCACGTAGCAGCACCGATTGGTTGCCTAGAGGGAAACCTCCGTCAGCCAGCTTACGGCATGCTTCTGCCGACTCTTCAGTTATTTCGTTAGAGTGGTTGAAGTGCGTGTTAATCCAAATAGGATGGTACTTACGAAGCGTATTTACCAAATTGTCGGTTATACGTTGAGGTAGAACAACCGGCGTGCGGGTTCCAATACGGATAATTTCGACATGAGGAATCGCGCGAAGACGCTTTACGATTGATTCTAGCATTTCGTCGCTAATCAGAAGCGCGTCGCCACCCGAAAGCACAACGTCGCGTACTTGTGGCGTGTTTGCGATGTACTCAATTCCTTTGTCGATATTGCTTTCTGGAGTCGAACAGTCGTTTTGTCCAGCAAAGCGGCGACGGGTACAGTGGCGGCAGTACATGGCGCACATGTCTGTAATAAGGAATAGCACGCGGTCTGGATAGCGGTGTGTTAATCCTGGTACTGGAGAATCCTCATCTTCGTGTAGTGGATCCAACAAGTCAGCCGATGATGTGTGCGTTTCGTCGAGGATAGGCACAGCCTGACGGCGAATAGGATCGTATGGATCCTCCCAGTTAATTAAAGAAAAGTAGTAGGGCGTAATGGCCATTCTAAACTTTTCGAGTGCTTTACGAATACCTTCCTCCTCGTTTGGAGTAAGTTTTACGAACTTTTTAAGTTCATCAAGGGTTTCGATTCTATTCCGAACCTGCCATCTCCAGTCGTTCCATTGTTCGTCGGAAACTTCTGGGAAGAATTCCTTCCGTTTGCTTTTAGACATCATCTTAAACATAAAGCTTGCTGAATAATTCTCTAATTGTTTCCGACTCTCTAATAATGTTAAGAGATAGCTCGGCATGGCCTTTTGCGTAGCCGTTTCCTACAATTAGGTTAATATCTTTACCTACTCCTTCGGCACCAAGTGCTGCTTTAGAGAAGGAGGTGGCCATCGAGAAGAAGTAAACTACCCCGTTGTCCTTTGTGATGAGGATGGAGGTCATTTCTGTCGAAGGCACGTTTACGTTGTTTATGGTAACATCGCATCCTTTATCACCTGTAATTTCCATTACCTTATTGTAAACGTCCATTACGTTGGTGGCATCGGCAACAATAACGTGCGTTGCCAGGTGCAGGTCGCGGATGCGCTGCGCATTTTCTTTCGAATATTCAACAACTATTACTTTGCCTGTTGGGCCTGCATTTTTCATGGCCTGGTAGCTGCAAAGTACTCCCGACTTTCCGCCACCGCCAATGATGCAAACGGTATCTCCCCATTTTACCAGGCGCTCGGTTTGTGCTGGAGCACCAGCCACGTCGAGTACTGCCAATGCCAACTTTTCGGGTATATCATCTGGTAGTACAGCGTATATTCCGCTTTCGAAAAGTATGGCCTGAGCGTTAACGTCAACCTGATCGTTATCGAAGTTGATGTTGGTGATGCGCTCAATTTTTAGTGGTGTAAGCGATAGCGATACTAGCGTTGCAATGCGGTCACCAATTTTTAAGGATTTGTCGGGGAAGTTAGGTCCTATCTCTTTAACGGTTCCTATGAGCATACCTCCAGAACCTGTAACAGGGTTTTGCATCTTCCCGCGTTCTTCCACTATCGAAAGAATCATCTCCTCCATCTGCTCAACATCGCCCTTGCAGGCCTTCTTTATTTGAGTAAAGCTGGCAGAATCGATGTTCAATGTTTTTACATCGATAAGCAGCTCGTTGTCATAGATACTCATGGTGCTATCTACCTTGTAGGCAGGTTGTGGTAACGTGCCTGTTGGTTCAATAACCCGGTGGGTACCGTATTTACATCCAGTCTTCATCCGTACAAATCCTTTTCAAATTGGTTATATATAGTCGCAGTTTGTTTTGCTAAGCGTATAGTTCGGTAAAGATGTTGCGGAGCTTTTCACTTTCGCGAAGTAGCGCTAGGGTAATCTCTGCGTGACCACGGGTGTAGCCGTTGCCTACAATCATGGTTACGTCGCTACCTACGCCTTCGGCACCAAGGGCTGCCTTGGTAAAGCTGGTTGCCATCGAGAAGAAGTAAACTACGCCCGTATCTTTTGTGCAAAGAATGGAGGTCATTTCGGTGTCGGTAATGTTCACGTTATTGATGGTAACGTCGCACATCTCACCGTTGGTTAGCTCTTCTATCTTCTCTAAGATGGGAACAGGCATGGTGGCATCAGCTTGGAATACGTAGTCGCAGAAACCTAAATCTTGCAGACGTTTGGTACTCTTTTCGCTGTGGCATAAGCCAATTACCTTTCCGGTTACGCCCGCTCTTTTCTTGGCTTCGTAGCAGCATAGCATGCCCGATTTTCCGCCAGCACCAATTATCAGCACGGTGTCGCCGGGCTTTACGAGCTTGGCGGTTTGGGCTGGAGCTCCTGCTACGTCTAACGCCGAAAGAACGAGCTTCTCTGGCATGTCAGCCGGAATTTTAGCGTAAATTCCGCTTTCAAAGAGAATTGCTTTTCCCTCAATATCTACCTGGTCGATATCCTTGCGGATCTCTTTAATCTTATCTATACGAAGCGGGGTAAGCGATAGCGATACCAGGGTGGCAATCTTGTCGCCAACCTTAAGGTCTATTTTACCTTCGAGTGCAGAGCCTATCTTTTCTACCACGCCCAGCAGCATACCTCCCGACCCCGTTACCGGGTTGCGGTGCTTGCCTTGCTTTTCGACGATGCCAAACATGATTTCGGCAATTTTTTTCTCGTCGCCTTGGGCTTGCTCCTCTATTTGAGTAAAGCTGGCCGAGTCTATGTTTAGCGTCTTGACATCAATAAGGATTTCGTTGTCGTAAATTTCGTCCATATTGTTGTCTAGCCTGTTGGCTGGTTGTGGTAGAACGCCTTTTGGCTCTATCACCCGGTGTGTACCGTACTTGTTACCCTTTTTCATTGCTATTCTTTTAAGTTAAGTTAGTCGTAGTTAGTGTGGGGAGGTAGGCTAAAGGGTTTTGAGTGGTTTGTGAAAAAGGCCTCCTTTGCCTACCTGTTTTGCTATTTTGTAAGTCCTAAAATTCGGCGTGTTTCTGCTGGGGTGGCAACTTCGCGTCCTAGCTCTTTGGCCAGGCGTACTACCTTCTCAACCAGCTCGCCATTCGATTTGGTTAGCACACCCTTCGAGATGTAGACGTTGTCTTCCAACCCTACACGAACGTGCCCACCGTCGATGATGGCTGCTGCTGCCAGCGAAAACTCGTAGCGGCCAACACCGGCAACGGTGTAGGTGGCATCGCTAGGAAGGCTGCCGCGCATAAACACAAAATCGCGAAGGGTTCCCGAGATACCTCCGTTTACGCCCATCACCAAGTCGAAGTGCATAGGCGATTGGATGTAGCCCTTTTGCCCAAGGCGAAGCGCCATATCAATCATGCTCTTGTCAAAAACCTCGAGCTCGGGCTTGATGCCTAGCTCAATCATCTTTTTGCCAAAGTACTTAATGGTATTTTCGGTGTTGGTAAATACCTCATCGCCGCCAAAGTTTAGCGTACCGCAGTCTAGGGTGGCCATTTCTGGTCTTAGCTCGGTTGGCTGCAGGCGCTCATCGTCGCTCATGCCAACGGCACCTCCGGTTGATGGCTGTATAATTACATCGGGGTACTTGGCCTTAATGGCTTCCATAACCACTCTGAAGCGCTCTTTGTCTTGAGTGGGGGTACCATCATCGTACCTAACGTGTAGGTGGATGATGCTTGCTCCAGCTTCGTAAGCTAAGCCTGCTTCGCGAACAAACTCCTCAATGGTGTAGGGAACGGCAGGATTCATCTCCTTGGTAACCTCTGCACCCGAAATAGCAGCTGTAATAATTAGTTTTTCCATCGTGGGTGTGATTATTTGCGTTGACAATCTTTTGGCACAACACAGGTTCCGCTGGCGCGGCATACTACGATAGGCTCGGCTAGTAGGTCGGCGGCAGATTCAGAAATGTCGGTACGTGGAATGATTACCTTGCGGGCTTCGAAGGTCATCTTGCGCGAGGTGTTGCCTATTTGGGTAATCTCGCCTACGGCCTCGATGTAGTCGCCAGCATAAACAGGGGCAATAAACTCCACCATGTCGTAAGCTTTAAAGAGGCCCTCGTCGCCATCGTGGCGGATAAGCAGCTCCGTTGCAACATCACCAAAAAGCTGAAGCATCTTTGCTCCATCAACTAAATTGCCGCCGTAGTGGGCGTCGTGCGAGCTCATGCGCACTCTTATTATTGCTTTTTCCATCGTACTAAATGTTAGATTTTAGCTATGAACCCTGCCCTTTGGGGGCAAGGTATTTTATGTTGTTTTCTATTGTTAGCTTACAATGTAGTCTACAAAGATGGATGGGGTGCGCACGTTTTCTGGTGCAATATCGCCCAGCTCCATCAGCTCGCCCACCTCGGCAATCACCATCTCGGCGGCGGTAGCCATAAGCGGGTTGAAGTTTTGCGAGGTACCGCGGTAGGTTAGGTTGCCGTTTTTGTCGCCGGTGCTGGCGCCGATAAGGGCCACGTCGGCCTTAAGCGGCTTTTCGAGCAGAAAGTCCTTCCCGTCGATGCTGATAACCTGCTTGCCTTCGGCCACGGTGGTGCCTAAGCCGGTAGGGGTAAGCACGCCGCCTAGTCCGGCACCGCCCGCGCGTACGCGCTCGGCAAGGGTACCCTGTGGGCAAAATTCAACGATTAGCTCGCCAGCGTTCATCTGGTCGATGGTTACCGGGTTGGTACCAATATGCGAGGTGATAACCTTTTTTACCTGCTTGTTAACGATCAGCTTTCCTAGCCCTTGGTCGGGGAAGGCCGTATCGTTACATATTACGGTTAAGTCTTTAACCCCTGATGCCACAATCGCATCTACAATGCGGTTGGGTGTGCCTACTGCCATAAATCCCCCGATCATGACAGTCATTCCGTCCTTAATTTTAGCGGCAGCCTCTGATATTGTGATCAGCTTCTCCATATCGTTAGGTTCTTAATAACAAATTAAATAAAAATGCAATAAACGGCAACGCTTGTATGTATTTTACAGGGAGTAAACATATCATAATATTTTCAATTTTCAATGCGAAAATGCGAACAATTATTACCTGTAGGCCCTATATGAGTTTAAATTCGTATTGTATGTTGTAGATTATGTTTTAAACTGTAAGTAAAAATATGTGTTAACAGCTACGTTTTTGTTGGGGGAAATAAAAAGGGAAGGCTCCGCCTGCTGCTGCTGGCTGAGCCTTCCCTTAATATCCTTTAATTGGCCTACAGGTGGATAACCTCTACGTTTTCGGCGATGCCTCCCACCATGACGCTGATCTTACCCTGCTCGTCCTGCTTTACCTCTACGAGTATTTCGGAGGGGGCGTTCATGCAGTGGCCCTGCTCGAACCGCAGCTTGCTGGGCGAGGGGATAACCCCGTGGTGCAGCAGGTAGCATCCCAGCGCTCCCGAAGCCGACCCCGTGGCCGCCTCCTCGTTAACGCCCAAAAGCGGCGCCAGGTTGCGGCAGTGCGCCGTGGCCTCGGCCTTTAGCGTCTCGAGGGTAAAGAGGTGGTAGCCCGCCGTGTTGTACTTCTCCGAGAGCTTGCGCACCTTGTCGAAGTTGGGCTTAATGGCCTGCAGCCCCTCCAGCGTCTTAATCGGCACCAGAATGTCGCGTAGCCCGGTTGATACGATCTGGATGGGCAGGTCGTCCCGAATCTCGCTCTCGGCGATGTTCAGCGACTTGGCAATGGCTTTCTTGTCTATGGTTTCGGCAAAGATGGGGCTGGGCTGCTCCATGGCCACGCTGTACATGTCCACGTCGATGCGCAGCACCCCCGCCTTGGTCTCCTGGGTGTAGGTGCCCTTTTTGATGATGTTGATGAACCGCATCAGGTAGAAGGTGGCGATGGTGGCGTGCCCGCACAGGTCTACCTCCTTCATGGGCGTAAAAAACCGCACCTTGTAGTCGGCCACCTTCGAGCTCGATACAAATGCCGTTTCTGACATGCCCACCTGGTGGGCTATGCGCTGCATTTCCGCATCGGTAAGGCTGTCGGCTACCAAAACGACTCCGGCCGGATTGCCGCCCTTGGAGTTTTTGGCAAATGCTTGAAGCGTGTATACTTGCATTTCGTCTATTTAGGATTTGGGTTGTTAATGTGTCTGCGCCTAGGCGAGCCGTTTGGCAGCGTAAAGGTAGCTGCTCGGCGACCCGAACCGTCAGACGCGTTAGCTGTATTGTGTTGAAATGGGCCGCGACCACCCCCTGTCGGCGGGCGCAAAGGCGGCTGTTTTTGGCTCTTTGGTCGGTATTTTGTTAACTACTGTTGATGGTAAACCGTTAGGTTTTGCTACGTTTTCATCAGCTTTAGGTTTATTTCTTTTTTGTAAAATACAGATAAATAGCGGTAAACATACGTTGTCGTCCGTTTTTTACGGATCGTCTAATTTAGCGTTTTAATACAAAGTTGTAGTATTTAGCGGTAAAAAAAAGGCTTCCAATTTTTGGAAGCCCTGCCTGCGCCCGCTTTTTCGCTACTTCTTATGTACGGCGCCCATGCCGCACAGGCGGACACACTTGCCGCACTCGATGCACCTCTGCTCGTCGATAACGGGCAGCCCGTAGCCCGACTGGCTGATGGCCCCCACGGGGCAAACGGCTACGATGGGGCAGCGGTGGTTTTGCGGGCAGCGCGATTTGCTAACGGTTAAAGCCATGATTCTCGTCCTTTTTGTTGATGGGGTAAAGGTAGGCGAGGGGCGGATGTCTTGGCCGTGGTGCCAGCTGATGTTCGTCTAGCCCGCAGCTGATATGCATCAACCCAAGGGCAGGGGGGGCCAGTGCGGCCAATCCCGCAGGTGCGGGAAATGCCAACCGGGATCGGCCGAACCTCTCCGCATATGCGGAGAACGACAAACGAGCTCGGTTGAGCCTCTCCGCAGCTGCGGAGAACG